>DATHJQ010000125.1:0-5152 GCA_035286505.1 Solirubrobacteraceae bacterium
GCAGGACCGGTATCGCCAGCGGCACACGGCGCAGCGGATCGGCGACGTCGTAGCGCTCGGGCAGGCGCTCGGGCGAGCCGCCCATCAGCGCCCGCACCGCCCCCCCGTGCCATTCGCGATACGCGCCGGACAGGTCGCAGACGCCGGCCAGCGAGATCGCTCGCGCGATCGGCACGCGCGGGCGCCCCGCGACGGCGCCGGGGGTGCCCGTGGGCAGCGCGGTGCGCCCGGCGGCCCACAGCGCGAGATGGCCGCCTGCGGAGTGTCCGAGCACGTCCACGCGACTGAGGTCGAGCGCCGGATGCAGGCCGTCGAGATTGTCGATCGCCGCGGCGACGTCCGCGAAGGTCTCAGGCCAGCCTCCGCCGTTTGCGATGCGCCGGTACTCGATGTTCCAGACCGCCCAGCCGCGCATCACCAGGTCGGCAGCCAGTGCGCGCATGACCGCTCGTCCGTAGCGCTTGTGCCAGGAGCCGCCGTGGATCAGCACGATCACCGGATGCGGGCCGGCGCCGGTGGGCAGATGCAGGTCGCCCACCTGCGAGCGATCGCCGCCGTAGCGGTAGGTGCGCCCTCGGGTGAAGAGGTAGTGCTGGATCCAGCGTGCTCGGCTCATGCGCGGCCATCGTAGTCGCGCGCGAACTGTGAGAATGGCTGACCGCATGGACTTCTCCCTGTCAGACGACCACGAGCTGATCCGCCGCACCGTCCGCGAATTCGCCGAGGGCGAGGTCGCGCCGGTCGCCGAGGAGCTCGATCGCACGAAGTCGTTTCCATATGAGATCGTCGCCAAGCTCGGCGCGCTGAACCTGATGGGCATCCCCTTTCCCGAGGAGTACGGCGGCGGCGGCGGCGACACCCTGGCCTACGCGCTGGCCGTCGAGGAGCTGACGCGCGTGGACTCCTCCGTGGCGATCACGCTGTGCGCGCACACGTCGCTGGGCACGCAGCCGATCTACCTGTTCGGCTCCGAGCAGCAGAAGCGCGAGTGGCTGCCGCGCCTGTGCGCGGGCGAGCTGCTCGGCGCGTTCGGGCTGACCGAGCCCGAAGCCGGCTCTGACGCCGGCAACACGCGCACGCGCGCGCGGCTGCAGGACGGCGAATGGACGATCGACGGCGCCAAGCAGTTCATCACCAACGCCGGCACCGACATCTCGGGCGTGGTCTGCATCACGGCCGTCACCGGCGAGACGAGCGACGGCCAGTCAAACGGCGCGACGCGCGAGATCTCCAACATCATCGTCGCCAACGGCACGCCCGGCTACAGCCAGGGCGAGCCCTATCGCAAGATGGGCTGGAACGCCTCGGACACCCGCCCGCTGACCTTCGAGGCTTGCCGCGTGCCCGAGCAGAACCTGCTGGGCCCGCGCGGCGCCGGCTTCAAGCAGTTCCTGCACATCCTCGACATCGGGCGCATCGGCGTCGCGGCGATGGGCGTCGGCCTGGCCCAGGGCGCGCTCGACCAGGCGCTGAAATACGCCAAGGAGCGCCGGGCGTTCGGCAAGCCCATCTCCAAGTTCCAGGCCATCCAGTCAAAGCTCGCCGACATGGCCACCGAGATCGAGGCCGCGCGCCTGCTCGTCTACAAGGCCGCGCTTGAGAAGGACGCCGGACGCAACTTCACGCTGACCGCCGCGCAGGCCAAGCTGAAGACCGGTCGCCTGGCCGTGCGCTGCTCAGAGGAGGCCGTGCAGATTCACGGCGGTTACGGCTTCATCGAGGAGTACCCCGTGTGCCGCTTCTACCGCGACGCCAAGATCCTGACGATCGGCGAGGGCACCG
The DNA here is from genome assembly GCA_035286505.1 of Solirubrobacteraceae bacterium. Classification (GTDB taxonomy): domain Bacteria; phylum Actinomycetota; class Thermoleophilia; order Solirubrobacterales; family Solirubrobacteraceae; genus Palsa-744. The sequence goes on from DATHJQ010000125.1 coordinate 1,783, forward strand.
ACGAGGTGCAGCAGATGGTCATCGCCCGCGCGCTCGGCGCCTGATCACGTCGCGGGCGGGCGCGGCTCGTCGCCGTGGGTTGGCGTGTTGCTCTCTTTACGCACTGCGATAGCCATCGTATATATTAATTAAAAGAACGTATATACCATGGTTACGCGCGACCCGCAGGGAGCGGCCCCTGCCCACCGCCCGCGGCGTATATACCATCGCTACCGCGGCTCGAGCACGACAACCGGAATCTCGCGCTCGGTGCGCTTGCGGTATTCGTCGTAGCCCGAATATACGCCGACCATCAGCTTCCACAAGCGCTCGCGCTCTGCGCCCTCGGCGACGCGCGCACGCACGTTGCACACCTGCGAGCCGACCTGGACCCGTGTCTCAGGGTTGGCGCGGAGGTTGTGCAGCCACGCAGGGTTCTTCGGGTAGCCGCCCTTGGAGGCAACCAGCACAAGATCGTCGCCGTCGCGGCCGTAGACCAGCGGGCTCGTGCGCTTGACGCCGCTGCGCGCGCCCACGTGGTCGAGCAGCAGCATCGGCGGTGCGCCCGGGAAGCGGTGCCCGATCAGGCCGTTGCTGAGGCGGTAGACCGCCGTGTGTCCGCCCATCAGGCGCTGCAGGATCGGCCAGTTGCGATCGGCGAGCTTCAGGTAGTCCACGGCGACGAGCCTAGCTAGCTCGCGCCGCGCGTGACGGTCTCGCGCTCCAGCAGCGCCGCCGCGGCGCTGGCCGGGTCCAGCCGGCGTTCGATCACCCGATCGATCAGCGCCTGGAACTCGGCGTCCTCGTGCAGCTCCTCCTCCAGGCGCCTGCGCATGCGCGCCGTGGCGATCGCCAGCACCTCGTTGCGCAGGTTGCGCGCGCGTCGCTCGTTGAGCTGGCCCGCCGCGAGGATGTGTTCGCGGTGCTCGTCCAGACGGCCGACCAGCTCGTCGACGCCGATGCCGCGGCTGGCCTCGGCCTTGACGATCGGCACGCGCCAGCTCCCCCGCACCTGCTCGGGCGTGCGGTCGAGGTTGGCCAGCGACAGCACGCCGCGGATCTCGCGAACCATCGTGTCCGTCAGCGGGTGGTCGGCCTTGTTGATCACGATCACGTCTGGAATCTCCATCACGCCGGCCTTCAGCGCCTGGATCGAGTCGCCCGAGCCGGGCATCAGCACGAGCACGATCGTGTCCGCGTGGTCGATGATGTCGATCTCCGCCTGGCCGACGCCCACGGTCTCCACGAACACGTCCTCGCGTCCGGCAGCATCCAGCAGCAGCGCCGCCTGCAGCGCGGCCTCCGACAGGCCGCCGAGCGCGCCGCGGTTGGCCATCGAGCGGATGAACACGCCCGGGTCGAGGAAGTGCTCGGTCAGGCGGATGCGATCGCCGAGCAGTGCGCCCTGCGTGAACGGCGACGAAGGGTCGATCGACAGTACGCCGACGCTGCGCCCGGCCTCGCGCCGCGCCTTGGTCAGCGCGCCGATCAGCGTCGACTTGCCGACGCCCGGCGGCCCCGTGAAGCCGACGACCGCCGCTTTGCCCGTGTGCGGATAGACCTGCTTGACCAGCTCCCAGCCCTCCGGGCGGTCGTCCTCGACCAGCGAGATCGCGCGTGCCAGCGCGCGACGGTCACCGTCGAGCAGTCGTGGGGCTAGGTCCGCGTCGGCCATCGAGGGCGCAATCATCGCAGGGCAATACGATTCCACCGCCATGGAGCTGCTCGCCAACCCGCATGCGCACGACGCGCCGCAGGCGCTCGCCGAGACGCTGCGCCGGGCGCCCGAGCCACTGCACGGAGGGCCGCTGGCGCTGCTGCGCTTCATGCGCGCCAACCACATGCTCGACCGCCGCTACGCGCTCCTGATCGCCCGCTTCCTGCTGCTCAAGCTCCGCTACGGCCGTCGTCTGCAGACCGACGGCCTGTGCTTTATCTGCCCGCGCGTGCAGCTGGAGATCAGGCGCGGAGCGACGCTGCGCGTCGGGCGCTGGGCGTGGATCGGACACGGCTGCAAGATCCGTGTGCACGAGGGCGAGGTGGAGATCGGCGCGAAGACGGTCATGGGCCAGGAGTGCACGATCTCCGCCTTCCAGCACGTCTCCATCGGGCGCGAGTGCATCCTTGCCGATCGCGTCATGCTGATCGACTTCGACCATGGCGTCACCGAGGTCGAGCGTCCGATCCGCCTGCAGGGGATCTACAAGCGCGACGTGCACGTCGGCCACAACGTGTGGATCGGCTACGGCGCCTGCGTGCTGCGCGGCGTCGACGTCGGCGACAACAGCATCGTCGGCACCAACGCCGTGCTGACAAGGGACGTGCCCGACAACGCCGTCGTCGGCGGCGTGCCCGCGCGCATCCTCCGCATGCGCCAGGCGCCGCGGTCGATGCGCTGGCAGTAAATCCTCACATGTATGCGGCGATGTTCCGCGTCGCACCGGCGTCCACGGCGCCTGGGTCGGCGAGCGCCGCTTTGAAGGCCGCGCGATGCATCGCCAGCCGCTCGCGCGCGTAGGGCGCCGCCAGCTCTCGCGCCAGCATGAACGCCCAGTCGCTCGACTGCAAGGCGAGCAGCTCGCGCAAGACGGCGCGGCCGACGCGCGGCCTGACGGCCATCGCCTGGAGCTCGCCACGGCGCAGTGCAAAGGCGACGTCGGCGACGGCCGGGCCCGACCAGGTCGAAAGGTCGCCGTGCGCCCCCCATGACGTCGCCCGATCCTCCGCGCCGAAGCGGTCTGTGCGCGTGACGCTCCTCTCGCTCGCCGGCAATGGCTCGATGCGCTGCAGCGCATCGTCGAGCCGCACCAGCTCCAGCCCCTGTCGCGAGCACTCCTGCACGACGGCGCTGAGCCAGTCGATCCCCTCATACCACCAGTGGCCGAGCAGCTCTGTGTCGAGCGCGCACACGACCAGGCCGCCGCCCGGCAGGCCGGCGCCGGCGTCGCGCAGCCGTGCGATCGTGCGCGCGACGAAGTCCACGGCGTGCTCGTTGGCCCTGGCGAGCGCCTGGGTATGGTCGTAGGCGCTCCCGTCGTTTCCCCACGGCGTGTGGTGATGGATCGTGTGGTGGTGATAGTCGCGGTAGGCGGCATTGGCGGGATAACCGTCCTCGCTCCACACGAGATCCATCGTCGTGCGGTCGATCGGTACGAGCACGACCCCCGCGTCGCTGACCAGCGGGCGAAGATGCTCGCGCGCCCCGAGGCCGCAGCGAGCGGTCAGCTCGACGCACGTGGCGTGCACGCCGGCGTCGGCCAGCAGCGGCTCCAGGCGCCGCGCGTGCGCGCACTCGGGCAGCCAGAACCCGCCGCGCCAGCCCTCGCCGAAGCGCGCGCGATGCGAGGCGACGCCGCTCTGCACCTGCAGGCGCACGCCAGCGTCCGTGGCT
>DATHJQ010000126.1:0-2522 GCA_035286505.1 Solirubrobacteraceae bacterium
CTCGCTCGGCGTCATCTCCCACAGCGCCCGCAAGCGCGCTTCGCGCGTGTGCAGCGTCTGGAAGTGCGTCTCGGTGAAGTCTGTATGTGTCATCGCTTAGCTCCAGCAACGCAGCGCCCGCGCCCGGATGGGCGCGGGCGCTGGCGTCGTCTTTAGGCCGCGACCGGCTCGGCCGCGGGCTCATCGTCGGACTCGCCGGCCTGCTCGCGCGGGCCGCCGAGGAACTGGACGCTGTCGGCGACGACGCTGTGCGCCTGGCGCGTGGCACCGACGTCGGGCTGCCACTCGCGCCACTGCAGACGACCTTTGACGGCGACTTCGCGGCCCTTGGCGAGGTACTCGGCGCAGGACTCTGCGGACTTGCCGAAGACGTCGACGTCGACGTAGCCGGTCTCACCGCCGCGGCCCATGCCGTTCACCGCCAGGCGCAGCTTGCACACGCTGTTCTCGTCCGAGAGTGAGCGCAGCTCGGGGTCCCTCGTCAGACCGCCGATCAGGATGACGGAGTTGATGCCGTAGGTACTCATTTCATTGCCTCCTGGTGGGTTGTGGTGCTAGTTGACGCCGCCCTAAACGACGCTGCCGGCCGCGCGGAACCGAAGCCCGGAACGGGCGAGGGGAACCCCGTAGGGGTTGAAGCGCGGACGGCGGCGTCGAAAATGGGGCAAGAAAACGACGCGCCAACAACCGGAGGCCCGGAAACTGAGCGTCCGTAGGCGCTCCGCTCCGTCCCTTGTCGCGGTTTGCCGAGGCGTCCTCTTGCTCTCTATCGGGCATCGTGTGCGGGCCGCCATCGGTGAGAGGCGGCCCGGCGGTTACTGACCGCGAGCAGGCGCGACCGGCCAGCCGAAGTTCCGCGACGCGACCGAGCCGGGCCGAAGACGGCGCGCTCGGGTCATCGCCGGGGCGCGTGTGGAGACCGATGCGCCGCGATCGGCAGGAGCACCGTCGGCGCCGACGCACTCAGGTCGTTGGCCGGTTGGCGCCGGTAGCGGTCAGTAGCGTGCGATGCGAGGCACACGGCCAGCACGGCGACGCGACCATGTCGACGCGACGAACACGCGGGCGCGGCCATGAGGGTCCATGCGGTCGGGCGCCGGCCGGCGGCCCGGCTACTTGCCTGCGCGCTGCTCATCGGGTTGCTCGCCTTGGTGCTGAGCGGCGCGGCAGCGTGGTGTTGGACACAGGCCGCGTGCCTCGCGCAGCTGAGCGCACCGATGCGGCTGTCGCGCAGCGACGCCGCGAAGACGATGTGGAATCTGCTCACGCATGGCGGCTGGAGCTCGCCTGCCGGAGCCTTCCCGACGCCCCGCGAGCGCCGCGCGGCGCCGGCGGCCTGGGCCTACTGGACCGTCGGCGTCTGCCTGCTGGCACTCGCGCTGCGCGCCGGGCTGGCTCTGCACCGCGGGGCACGCGGATGGCGTGCCGGATCGCCGCTCGCCAAGAAGCAACGGACGCTCGCGCGGCACGCTGTCGAGCGCGGCTGGGTTCGCACGCGCACCTGGGCGCTGCCCTCCGATCTGCGGCGCCTGTGGGTACCCGGTCCCAGCTCCGGCCGTCCGTACCTGGGCGTGATCGGCAAGCTGCCGCCGAGGATGCTCGCGGCCGAGCCAGAGGTTCAGCCGATGATCGTGGCGCCTCCGCGCGTCGGCAAGTCCACGGCCTACGTCGTGCCGTGGCTGCTCGACCACGACGGCCCGGCGCTGGTGCTCTCGACAAAGCTCGACACCTACGAGGCGACCGCGCCCTACCGGCGCGGCGTCGGGCGCGTGTGGGTGTACGACCCCTTCGGCGAGCGTCCGAGCGCGGGCTTCAGTCCGCTCGTCCCTGCGCACAGTTGGGCCGGCGCGCTTCGATCAGCCGAAGCGCTCGCGAGCGCCGCGCACCCCGATCAGGCCAACGCCGCAAACGAGTTCTGGGACAAGGAGGCCGCGTCGATGCTCGCGCCGCTCCTGCACGCGGGCGCGCTGGCCGGCGAGGACATGAGCGAGATCGTGCGCTGGCTGGACGCCCGGGACTTCGACGACGCCGTCGCGGTGCTCGAGGGCTCAGGCGCCAAGCCTGCGGCCGAGCAACTGCTCGGCGTCGGGCGGCGCGATGAGCGCAACCGCGAGACGACCGTGATGAGCGCGCTGAACCTGCTGCGCGCATACCGCTACCCCGAGGTCGCGGCGAGCTCGCGCTCTGACCTCACGCCCGAGCGCTTCCTCGACGGCGAGGCAAACACAATCTACGTCGTCGCCGCCGAGCACGATCAGGAGGCGCTGCGCCCTGTGATCCTCGCCCTGGTCTCGGCGGTGTACCAGGCGGCGATCGTCAAGGCGCGCAGAGAGGGAGCGCTCGACCCGCGTCTGTTCATCCTGCTGGACGAGGCCGCCAACATCGCGCCCGTTCGCAACCTCGGCTCGTGGCTGTCGCAGTGCGGCGACCACGGCATCGTGATCGCGACGTTGTGGCAGTCGATCGCGCAGATCGACAACCGCTACGGGCGCGCCGCGCGCGACGCGATCTGCGCCGCGTCG
>DATHJQ010000127.1:0-6379 GCA_035286505.1 Solirubrobacteraceae bacterium
CCCGAGAGCTTGGGCAGCACGAAGTAGAAGAAGGCGACTGCCGCGAGCACGAACATGCCGAAGGCGATCGCCTGCCGACGCGTTACGGCCACGCGCGGCATGTCGTCGTCGGCCGCGGACCTGCGCCGCTGCGCCGGGACGATTCGTGTCGCCTCGGGCTCGCTTTCGCTCGCGCTCACGTGCGCCCCCCGCCTCCTTGGTGAGCGATCGCCTCCAGCGCGCCCAGCCCGCGCGCCACGCGACCGGCCAGCGGCGCAGCGCATGGAGCGATCCGGCGAACCGCGGTGGTGAGCGCCGCCCCGGCCAGCAGGTCGACGAGGTAGTGCTCGCCGAGGTACACCAGCGCGAATCCGAGCGCGGCCGTGTAGGCGAGGCCGAGCGCACCCGCGAGCGGACCGACCTCTGCGAGCAGAAGCGCGGCCATCAGGGATGTCGCGAAGTGAAGCGAGGGCATCGCGGCCAGGGGGTTGCCTCCCAGGACACTGTAGAGCGGGCCCCACCCGTCACGCCAGAAATGCTCGCCGTACTCGACCATCATCCGCCGCACCTCCAGGCCGTCGTCACCGCGCACCGCAGGGCCGTCCCCGCCTCGCGACGCCTGCGCCGCGTACCACGGCGGCGCTGTGGGAACCAGCCAATAGAAGCTCGCGCCGATGTCGAACACGGCATACGTGAGCGCGGCCGCGCGCGGGAAGCGCTCGGGGTGGCGCAGCAGCATGTACGCGACGGTCCCGTGCGGCACGGCGAACCAGACCCAGTGCGTCCACACGAGCACACGGTCGAGCGCGCGCCATTCGGCGCCGTCCTCGCCCATTCGCGCCAGCGAGCCTTGCAGGCGCAGCGTCGGCAGCACGCCGAGCCCGAGCGCGCGATCCGCGGCGATCGGGTAGTCAAAGCGCGTGCGACGCGCCTGCGCGTCGGGGTCGTCGTGCGGCGCCTTGTAGGCGGCCACGTAGGCCCACATCTGCAGCGCGCAGACGGCGACGTCGCGCGAACGCGAGCGTCGCATCGCCACGCACAATCCGACCGGCGCCGCGAAGGCGACCCCCTGCAGGAGGACCGGCGACGTGCTCGCGCGCTTGCGCGCGAGCGGCGCAGCGACGCCCGCCGCCACGACCCCCCAAGCGACCGCTCTGAGAACTGTCGAGCGCCGCACGCGGCCGAGTATATGACCGCCCGCGGCCTAAGAAGCGACGCCGCGGGCGCGCGCGTGGGCCGACGCCGCCTCGACCAGGCCGCCGACCACAGGGCTCGTCTCGTCGGCCTCGGGGTGCCACTGCACACCCAGCACGAACGAGCGCTCGGGCAGCTCGACGGCCTCGACCAGGCCGTCCAGCGGTGAGCGCGCACTGACGTGCAGCCCCTCCCCCAGGCGATCGACGCCCTGATGGTGGTGTGACTTGGTCTCGTGCCTGACGGCGCCGATCACGCGCATCGCCAGCGTGCCGTCGAGCACGTCGACGTCGTGGTCGGAGCCATCGAAGGAGCCGTTGACCCGGCGGTGCTCCTGGTGGCCGAAGTGCTCTGGCAGGTGCTGGATGAGCGTGCCGCCGAGCGCCACGTTGATCAGCTGCATGCCGCGACAGATGCCCAGCACCGGCAGGTCTCGCTCGATCGCCGCACGCGTCAGCGCGATCTCGAACACGTCACGCTCGGGCACGGCGTCCTGCGTCTCGGCGTGCGGCGCCTGCCCGTAGCTGGCCGGGTCGAGGTCGGCGCCGCCGGCGAGCAGCAGCCCGTCGATCAGCTCCAGCGCCTCGGCCGGCTCGCGCACGAGCTGCGGGTCTGGCGCCAGCAGCAGCGCCAACCCCCCGGCGCGCTGCACGGCGTCGACGTAGCTGCGCGAAAGCAGCACCGCCGACTGGTCCCACACGCTCCAGCGCGCGCGCTCGAGCGCCGTGCACATGCCGATCACGGGTCGATTCATCCCCACACCATAGGATCACCGCACGCCGGCCGGCGACGAGCCGGCCCGCCTGGGCCAGCCGCGCGACGAGAGGACGCCGATGAACGAGACGACGCAACTGCAGACGGTCAACGTGCAGGGAAACGAGGGCGCAGTGACCTTGCAGCTCAACCGCCCCGACGCGCTGAATGCGTGGAACGCGCAGCTCGGGACCGATCTGCTGGCCGCCTTGCGCGAGGCGGCCGCCGACGAGTCGGTGCGCTCGGTCGTGATCACGGGCGCCGGTCGGGCGTTCTCCTCGGGAGCCGACCTGAAGGACATCAGCGGCGGCGACACGGCGCCAGACGGTCGCCCAGACGTCTACAAGACCTTGACCGAGCGCTACCACCCGATCATGCAGGCGATCCGCGAGATGCCAAAGCCGGTCGTCGCGAGCGTCAACGGTCCGGCCGTCGGCATCGGCTGCTCGCTGGCGCTGTGCTGCGATCTGATCGTCGCCGCCGAGAGCGCCTACTTCCTGCTCGCCTTCGTCAACATCGGGCTGGTCCCCGACGGCGGCTCGTCGCTGTTCCTGCCCACGCGCGTAGGCATGGCGCGGGCGACCGAGCTGTCGATGCTCGGAGAGCGGCTGCCGGCCGAGCGCGCGCATGAGTGGGGCCTGATCAACCGAGTGGTCGCCGACGCGCAGCTCGCTGAGGAGACCGCCGCGCTGGCTTCGCGCCTGGCGGCCGGCCCGACACGCTCCTATGCGGGCGCCAAGCGCCAGCTGAACAACTGGCTGTACTCGCGCATGGACGAGCAGCTGGAGCTCGAGGCGCGCATACAGCAGGAGATGGCATCCAGCGACGACTTCCTGGAGGGGGCGATGGCGTTCGTGCAGAAGCGCCCTGCCCGCTTCGGCGGCAGCTAAACGGCATCCAGCCTCCAGGCCGAGCCGGGCCGCGTCCCTCGATTCATTTCGTGACCGCTGCGCCCGCCACGGCAGTCACCTGGCCGGCGGGCACACAGCCCGGAACGGGCTGGGTCTGGCCGGCTTGGGGCTCGTGGCAGACGTCATCAAGCGCATCCCGTCCACGCCTGAATAGAATCCCCGCCGCCTTGGGCCACCTCGTCTCAGCAACGCTGGCGTTCTTCACTCCGCAGTCGGGCGGCTCGCCCAACGCCGACCAGATCGACAGCCTCTACAAGATCACGCTCGTGATCGCGCTGGTGATCTTCGCGCTCGTCGAGGCGGCCCTGCTCTACGCGCTGATCAAGTTCCGCACGCGCAAGGGCGCCGTGCCGGCGCTGATCCGCGGCAACACGCGCCTGGAGGTCGGCTGGACGGTTGGCGCCGCCGTCGTCCTGCTGGCGCTGGCGATCGTCACCTTCGCCAAGCTCTCCTCGATCCAGAACCCCTCCAACTCGGGCCCCGGCGGCGACAAGCTGGCCAGCGGCGGCGGACTGCTGTACGCAAGCTCGGAGCGCAAGCTGCCGCCGGATGGCAAATCGCTGAACATCAAGGTCATCGGTCGTCAGTACATCTGGCAGTACGTCTATCCCGGGGCCAGCGAACCGGACGGGCTGGGCGCGCCGTACTCCTACGAGCAGATGGTCGTGCCGACGAACACGACGGTCACGCTTGACGTGGTCGCGGCCGACGTGGTGCACGAATGGTGGGTGCCGCAGCTGGGCGGCAAGGTGCAGGCGGTGCCCGGCTACCACAACTACGCGTGGTTCAAGGCGCTCAAGCCAGGCATCTACCGCGGGCAGTGCTCGTTCATCTGCGGACGCGGGCACGCGCGCATGATCGCCACGGTCAAGGCCGTTCCGCCGGCGCAGTTCGACCAGTGGCTGGAAAACCAGAAGAAGGAGCTCTCCGAAGCCAACCAGCAGGCCAAGGTGCAGCGCGCGAAACTAAACTCCCAGACCGGCGCCGGTCAGGTCGAAAACCCCTAGGACACGAGGAAACCAGCACTGCAATGGCCACGACGCTCGCCCCAGTCCCGCAGGTGACCACGCACGCCGTGCAGCGCGAAGCGCACGGCTGGACGAGCTGGATCACGACGACCGACCACAAGCGCATCGGGATCATGTACATGGTCACGACGTTCGTGTTCTTCTGCCTCGGCGGCATCGAGGCGCTGATCATGCGCCTTCAGCTGGGAGCGCCCGACAACACGCTGGTCTCGCCGACGATCTACAACCAGCTGTTCACGATGCACGGGACGACCATGATCTTCCTGTTCGTCGTGCCGATGATGGCCGGGCTGGCCAACTACTTCGTACCGCTGATGATCGGCGCACGCGACGTCGCGTTCCCGCGGTTGAACGCGCTGTCCTACTGGCTGCTATTGGCCGGCGGCATCGTCTTTTACGCGTCGATCTTCTGGAACCCGCCCGAAGCGGGCTGGACGAGCTACCCGCCGCTGTCCAGCGTCGCCTTCACGCCGAGCGGCGGCCAGGACGCGTGGATCTATCTGATCCATCTCACGGGCATCTCCTCGATCCTCGGCGCGATCAACTTCTACGCCACGATCGCCAACATGCGCGCGCGCGGCATGAGCTGGGGACGCCTGCCGCTGTTCATCTGGGCGATCCTCGTCTACTCCGTGCTGATCATCTTCGCGATGCCGGTGATCGCCGCGGCCGTGACGATGCTGCTGACCGACCGTCACTTCGGCACGCACTTCTTCGACCCGGCCAACGGCGGCTCGCCGGTCCTCTGGCAGAACCTGTTCTGGTTCTTCGGCCATCCCGAGGTCTACATCATGATCCTGCCCGGCTTCGGCATCGTCTCGGAGATCCTGCCCGTGTTCGCGCGAAAGCCGATCTTCGGCTACAAGGCGATCGCGGCGGCGACCGTGGCGATCGCCTTTCTCGGCTTCCTCACGTGGGCGCACCACATGTTCACGACGCCGATCCCCGAGGCGGTGCTGGTGTTCGTGATGCTCAGCTCCTTTTTGATCGCGGTGCCTACGGGCGTGAAGATCCTCAACTGGATCGCGACGCTGTGGCGGGGCACCGTCGAATTCAAGACGCCGCTGCTGTTCTGCGCCGGCTTCATCTCGCTGTTCTTGATCGGCGGCATCTCCGGGGTGTTCCTCGCGGTCTTCCCGATCGACTGGCAGGTGAAGGAAACCTACTTCCTGGTCGCGCACCTGCACTTCGTGCTCGTCGGCGGCTCGGTCATGACGATCTTCGCGGCGATCTACTACTGGTTCCCGAAGATCACCGGGCGGATGCTCTCAGAGGGGCTGGGCAAGCTGAGCTTCTGGCTGATGTTCGTAGGCATCCTCGCCACGTTCTTGATCCAGCACGTGATCGGCCTTGACGGGATGCCGCGGCGGGTGTACGAGTACGACAACGTTGGCAACCTCGAGCTGTACAACCAGATCTCCACCGTCGGCTCGTTCATCCTCGGCCTGGGCGTGCTCGTGACGATCGTCAACGTGGCGCGCAGCCTCAAGGTCGGCGTGATCGCAGGACCGGACCCGTGGAAGGCGAACACGCTGGAGTGGTTCACCTCCTCGCCGCCGCCGGGCAACAACTTCGACACCGTGCCGCAGGTCCGCTCGGTCGAACCGATGAAGGACATCCGTCGCGAGGTCGAGCGGCGCAGCGGAGTGGCGGCGCCCGCCTCGGGCGCGGTCGTCCCCGCGGGCGCCACACAGGTCGGGTTCTAGCGTGTCCGGCGCCGCGCCGTCGCTGAGCTCCGGGCGCCTGTCGGTCGCACCGCGCACGCGCCAGCTGCTCGGCGACTACGTCGAGCTGACCAAGCCCAAGGTTCAGTCGCTGCTGCTGCTGACGACGATCGCGACGATGTACGTCGCCGGCGATCCGTCGCCGTCGCTCGTCTTTCTGACCTGCCTCGGCGGCTACCTCTCCGCCGGCGGCGCGGGTGCGGTCAATCACTGGTTCGACCGCGACATCGACGCGCAGATGCAGCGCACTTCGACACGGCCCGTGCCCTCCGGGCGCGTCGCCCCCGCGGCGGCGCTGGCGTTCGGCTGCATCCTGGCGGCGCTGTCGTTGCTGGAGCTGTCGCTGGCGGTGAACCCGCTCGCCGCCGCGTTGTCGTTCTCGGGCTTTCTCGGCTATGTGTTCGTCTACACCGTCTGGCTGAAGCGGCGCACGCCGCAGAACATCGTGATCGGCGGAGCCGCCGGCGCGGTGCCCCCCCTGGTCGGCTGGGCGGCCGTCACGGGGTCGGTCGGCGGAACGGCCGTGATCCTCTTCTTCATCGTCTTCTTCTGGACGCCGCCGCATTTCTGGGCGCTGTCGCTGCTGATGAAGGGCGAGTACGAGCGGGTCGGCGTGCCGATGCTGCCGGTCGTGCGCGGCGAGGAGGAGACCCGCAGGCAGATCCTGCTCTACTCGGTGCTCCTCTACGCGGTCACCCAGCTGCCCTTCTGCGCGGGGGGATTCGGGGCGATCTACCTCGTGGCCTCGCTGCTGCTGGGGCTCGGCTTCATCATCGGCGCGGTAGCGCTC
>DATHJQ010000128.1:0-3618 GCA_035286505.1 Solirubrobacteraceae bacterium
GCCGGCGATCGAGAGCTTTTGGGCGGGCATCGGCGAGTGACCGAAGCCAGGCAGGTCCAGCGCGATCACGCGATGCTCGCGCGCGAACACAGGCAGCTGCTCCAGCCAGTTGGGCCAGGAGCCCGACAGGCCGTGGACGAACACCAGCGGCTTGCCCGCGTCGGCTCGCTCGGGGCCGATCTCGATCGTGTTGACCGGCGTGCCGTCGACGACGATCCAGCGCTGGCGCTCGCGCCAGTCGATGCTCTGCCACAGTGCACCCGTGGAGGAGGGGCCCATGGCAGTGCGCGGCCGCTCGTCTGTACCGCTCGGCATGGCGCTCACACCGGCAATGTAGCGCGGCGCAGCCTGCGGTCCGCCCAGGGCGGCGTCGGGCGCCGGGAGCAGGTCAGGCAGGGCGTGACGGTGCTTGCGGCGAAGTAGAAGGTGGCGATGAGCGGCGACAGGGATGAGAGCGGCCGGCCGGCCATGGGCGGGGGGGCAGCGGGCGGCGACGCGCGCATGCAGGGCGCCTGGCGCAGCGCGATCGGGCTGCTGATGGACGATCTGGTGCGCCGAGACGCGGCAGAGCGAACGCGCCGGGCCTATGGCGTGGATCTGGAGCAGTTCGCGAAGTGGGCGGGCGAGCAGGCGCTGGAGCCGCGGGAGGTCGGGCCCAAAGCGGTGCGCCGCTACGTCGCGCACCTGACCGAGCGCGGCGCGGCGGCCAGCACGAGCGCGCGCAAGCTGGCGGCGCTGCGCGCGCTGTTCTCCAGCCAGCGCGAGCACGGCGCGATCGCCGAGAACCCTGCCGATCTGGTGTCCACGCCGCGACGACCGTCGCACCTGCCGCGCGTGCTCAGCGCACATGACGTGGCGGCGCTGCTCGACGGCATCCCGGCGGCCAGCCCGCTGGAGCTGCGCGACCGCGCGATGTTCGAGCTGGCTTATGCCTGCGGGTTGCGCGCCGAGGAGCTCGTGTCGCTGCAGCTCGACGACGTCGACCACGACGGCGAGCAGCTGCGAGTTGAAGGCAAGGGGCGCAAGACGCGCTTTCTGCCGGTGGGTGAGCCGGCGATGAAGGCGCTGCGCCGATACCTCGAGCCGGAACGCGCACGGATGGGACGAGAGGCGCTGACGAACCCGGCGACCCCCTCAAATGCGGTCTTTCTGTCAAAGAGCGGCCGCCCGCTGGGCACCAGCGACGTCCGTCGGCGCCTGCGCACGTGGACCTCGCGCGTGGCGGCGATCGGCGAACGGGCGGGCGCCGGGGTCTCGCCGCACGCGCTGCGCCACAGCTTTGCCACGCATCTGCTCGACGGCGGCGCCGACCTGCGCAGCATCCAGGAGCTGCTGGGCCATGCCAGCGTGTCGAGCACCCAGATTTACACTCGGGTAGAGTCCGCGCGACTGAAAAGCGCCTACGCGCGCAGCCACCCTCGGGCCTGATACAAGGGGAAACGACCCTGGAGACCAATGTCAAACCGATCGAGCTGCGGGAACTCTGGCGGCGATACAAGAGCGACGGCGACACGCGCGTTCGCGAGCGCCTGGTCGTCGCGTACTCGCCGCTGGTCAAGTACGTAGCCGGGCGCACAGCCGCCGGACTGCCTCCGCACGTCGAGGAGGCCGACCTGATCTCCTACGGCCTCGTGGGCCTGATCAGTGCCATAGAGCGTTTCGACTTGTCCCGGGACATCAAGTTCGAGACCTACGCGATCATGCGCATCAAGGGCGCGATCATCGACGAGCTGCGCTCGATGGACTGGGTCCCGCGCAGCGTTCGCGCGCGGGCACGCGAGGTCGAGCGGGCAAACGCGAAGCTGGAGAACACGCTGCAGCGCGCGCCGACCGACCAGGAGATCGCCGACGAGATCGGCATCACCGTCGACGAACTCAACGAGTCGCTGCTCGCGATCTCGCACTCCTCGATGGTCGCCCTGGACGAGCTGTGGAGCGTGTCGGACTCCAGCGGCGATCAGGTCTCGCTGATGGACACGATCGAGGACCCCAACGCGCCCGACCCTGCGCGTTCGCTCGACGTCGGCGATCTCAAGGACCGGATCGCCGACTCGATCGCCAACCTGCCCGAGCGCGAGAAGCTCGTGATCGCGCTCTACTACTACGAGAACCTGACCCTGCGCGAGATCGGCGAGGTGCTCGGCGTGACCGAGTCGCGCGTATCGCAGATGCACACCAAGGCCGTGCTGCGCCTGCGCTCGCGCATGCAGGAGGAGTCGTTTGACGAATAGTAGGATCGCTGCGTGAGTCGGCGCGTGCTCATCCTGGGGGCCGGATTCGGTGGGCTGGAGCTTTCGACGATGCTGTCGCAGTCGCTGGGCGACGCCGTCGATGTGACGCTGATCGACAGGGCCGACTCGTTCGTGTTCGGCTTCTCCAAGCTCGACGTGATGTTCGGCCGCACCAGCGCCGAGGCGGTGAAGCTGGCGTATGCGGAGATCGCCAAGCCGGGGGTGCGCGTCCTGCGCGAGAGGATCACGCGGATCGACCCAGAGGCCAAGACGGTGACCACGGATGCGGCAACGCACGAGGCCGATGCGCTGGTGATCGCGCTGGGCGCCGACTACGACTACGACGCGACGCCCGGCTTGGTGGACGCGGGAAATGAGTTCTATTCGGTGGCCGGCGCCGAACGGCTCGCGGACATCATCCCGAGCTTCACGAGCGGACGCGCCGTGATCGGCGTGTGCGGCGCGCCGTTCAAGTGCCCGCCGGCGCCGAGCGAGGCCGCTCTGCTCCTGCACGACCAGCTCACGGCGCGCGGCGTGCGCGATCGCTGCCAGATCACGTTCACGATCCCGCTTCCCAGTCCCGTGCCACCGTCGCCGGAGACCTCGCGCGCGCTCGTCGGGGCGTTCGCCGAGCGAGGCATCGAGTTCATGCCCGGACGGCGCATCGCCTCGCTCGACGGCGATCGCGGAGCGGTCGTGTACGAGGACGGCGAGGAGCTGCCCTACGACCTGTTCCTGGGGGTGCCCAGGCACCGCGCCGCCGAGGTCGTGATCGCGAGCGGGCTGACCGAGGGCGAGCCTTACATACCGGTCGAGCCGCGTACCCTGCGAACACGCTTCGCAGATGTCTACGCGATCGGCGACGTGGCGCAGGTGGGCGTGCCGAAAGCGGGCGTGTTCGCCGAGGGCGCCGCACGCGTGGTGGCCGACCAGCTGATCGCCCGAGAGCGTCACGGCGAGGAGCCCGACGGCTACGACGGGCGTGGCTCGTGCTACATCGAGTTCGGCTCCGGGCGCGTTGGTCGCGTCGACGTGGACTTCTTCTCCGGGCCGCAGCCGACGGGCACCTATCAGGAGCCCTCGAGCGCGCTGGTGGTCGAGAAGGATGCGTTCGGCGCCACCCGCCGCGCGCGCTGGTTCGGGCTGGCGTAGCGCTCTGGCGCAGCCCGCGCCGCGGCGGTATGGTGGACGCCCAGCTAGAGAGGAGATTGCATGCGACCCATGGGAGACCGCCTGCCGGCGGATCGGATTCGCAATGTCGCCCTTGTCGGCCATCGCGGCGCGGGAAAGACCTCGCTGCACGAGGCGCTGCTGTTCGAGGCCGGGGCGACCAGCCGGCTTGGCTCGGTTCCCGACGCGAGCACCGTGTCGGACTCCGATCCCGACG
>DATHJQ010000129.1:0-3415 GCA_035286505.1 Solirubrobacteraceae bacterium
GCGGTGATGCCGAACTCCTCGATCGCCGGAACGATCACCGCGCGCGCCCTGGCATAGCGCTCGACCAGCTCCTGATCGCTTGCGCGGCCAAGGAAGCGCGCGCGCGGATAGGCCTCGCAAAGCGCCGCGTGATCCGGCCCGGAGCCCACGACCTCGATCGGCACGTTGGCCCGGCTGGCCGCCTCAAGCGCGATGTTCACCCGCTTGTGAGCCACCAGCTCGGACACCACGAGAAGCGCGTCGCCCGGCTGGCCCGGGCTGAAGCGATGGGTTTCGACCGGGGGGTGGATCAGCGTCGAGTCGCGCCCGTAGAAGCTCTTGATCCGCTCCTGCGTCACGCGCGCGTTGGCGATGTAGGAGTCGACTCCCCGGCTGGCGGCCACGTCGCGCTTGCGCATCCTGGCCAGCTGCAGGCGAAGTGCAGGGCGCAGCGGGGCTGGCACTTCCGAAAGCGCCCGCGCCTGCTCGGTCCAGGCGTAGCGAAAGGGGGCGTGGCAGTAACAGATGTGAAATGCACCCTCTGGAACGCCGACGCCGTGCGCGAATGCGCTGCTGCTGGTGAGGACCACGTCGCTGGGCGGCAGCTTCAGCCGCCGCACCGCGCCTTGATACAGCGGCAGAAGGCGCCTGAAGTTGCGCTGGGTGACGCCGAGGCGCTGAAGCGAGGACGGTGTGACCGCGTGACCGGCGAAGCGGCCGGCCGTGCCGATCTCGTCATACAGCAAGGTGAAGATCGGCGCTCGCGGGTACAGGTCGGCCATCGCCGCGAACGTGCGCTCCGCCCCGCGCATCACGAGCAGGTAATCGTGGGCCAGCGTCAGTCGTGGCTCGGGTCCCTCGAAGGTCGCCGGCGAGCTCATGCCAGCCCAACAATAGGGCGCGCTGCGCCTGGGTTATGCTCGGACGGATGAGCGTCGGCAGAACGCGGGGCATCTCGCGCATGGGCGTCGGCTCGTAGCTGTGCGACTGCTCGTGACGGTGCCGTGGGCCAGCAGGCTCGGCGGCTCAGAAGAGATGCTGCAGACCGCGCTCGGCGGCGCCAAGGCGGCTGGACACGAGATAGACCTGGTGTTCCTGGAGGGTGGCCCGTGGGCGCGGGAGCTGGCGGCCGACGGCTTCCACGTGGAGGTCGTCCCGGCCGGACGCCTGCGTCAACCCCACCGCGTGCTCGCGACGATCGCCCGCCTTGCGCGGATCATTCGCCGCCGCCGGCCGGACCTGATCCTCAACTGGCTGGCGAAGATGCATCTCTACGCTGCGCCGGCCGCGGTGCTCGCCGGGATGGGCGACCGCCTGGTCTGGTGGCAACACGGCATCCCTTCGCGTGAGCTGGTCGATCGCCTGGCGACGAAGCTGCCCACCCTCGCCGTCGGCTGCTCCTCGCACGCCTCGGCCCGAGCTCAGAGCGCCTTGCGTCCCTCCCGCCCGACGTTCGTCGTCGCTCCGGGGACGCGAGCGCCCGAGCGCGCTGACGGGCCGTCGCCGATACAGCTTCCGGCCGGGGTGCCGGTGATCGGCCTGGTCGGTCGCCTGCAGCCTTGGAAGGGGCAGGGTCGACTGCTGCAAGCCCACGCGCTGCTGCGCGAGCGCGGTCACGAGCTCCACACCGTGCTCGTCGGAGGCGACGCCCACGGTCTATCTCCGCAATACGCCCGCTCGCTGCCGAAGTTGATCTCGTCCCTGGGACTCGGCGAGGCCGTGACCATGACCGGCCAGGTGCCCGACGCCGGCCCCTACATAGACCAGCTCGACATCCTCGTCAACGCGTCCGAGGCCGAGCCCTTCGGGATCGTCCTGCTGGAGGGCATGGCCAGGGGCATCCCGGTCGTCGCCGTGGACTCGGCCGGTCCTCGCGAGATCGTGCAGGACGGGCGCACGGGCGTGCTCGCCGCTTCGGGCGCTCCGCAGGCGCTCGCCGCGGCGATCGAGCCGTTGCTCAGCTCCGCGTCGCTGCGTCGCGAGATCGGCCGCGCCGGCGCTGAGCGCTTCATGCGAGACTTCACCGATGAGGCGATGCGCGACCGGTTCTTCGGGCAGCTCGAGAGCATCGCGCGACGCAAAGGTGTGAAAGCCTGATGGTGGCGAGGCTGAGCACGGCCCGCCCTGGGCGCGCCGAGGACGTCGAGCCGGCGCAGGTCGCGCGCGAGATAACGCTCGTCGCTCACCACGTCGGCCCGGTCGGAGGCATGGAGAGGATCATCAGCGAACTCGCCCTCGGCCTGCGACGGCGCGGGCATGCCGTCACCGTGATCGCCTACGAATGCGACCTGCCGCCCGACTCCGGAGTCACCATCCGGCGCGTTCGCGGTCCCAGCCGCCCCTTCGTGCTGAGCTACCCGTGGTTCATGCTGGCCGGCACGCTGGCGGTTCGCCGGTGGCGCCAAGGTCTCGTGCAGGTCATGGGTGCGATCGTGCTCAACTCCGTGGACGTGATCGCGATCCAGTATTGCCAGCAGGTCGGTCCCGCGACGCCGAGCCGCTCCAACTGGCTGTATCGGATGAACGTCAAAGCGTCCGGGCTGCTCGGGCGAATCGCCGAGCGTGTGTGCTTCCAGATGAACGACCCGCGTCGGTTCGTCTGCGCCTCAGAGGGTGTGGCCGAAGAGCTGCGAGGCTATTTCCCAAAGCTCGCCGACCGCGTGGGCACGATCCAGAACGGGGTCGACATCGACGCCTTCGCGCCCGGCTCGCGCGCCGAGGAGGCGCGGGAGGCCCGCCGTGCCCTGGAGCTCGCCGAGGGGCTCAACCTGGCGATCTTCGTGGGCAGCGAGTGGGAGCGCAAGGGCCTGGAGCCGGTGATCGGGGCGCTGGCCCTGGTCGACGGTTGGGATCTGCTCGTCGTCGGCGCCGGCGATCGCGATCGCTACCAGGCGGTCGCCGACCGGCTGGGCGTCGGGGGCGCCGTGCACTGGCATGGCGTGTCGCGCGACGTGGCGCCGCTCTACCAGGCGGCCGACGCGTTCGTTTTCCCCACGAGCTACGAGGCGTTTCCGCTCGTGGCCCTGGAGGCCGCGGCCAGCGGGCTGCCGATTCTCGCGACGCCGGTCAACGGCGTCCGCGAGCTCGTGCAGAACTCCCAAAACGGCTTCTTGATCAGCCGCGAGCCGGCCGACATCGCCGCGCGCCTGCGCCAGCTCGCCGAGAGCCCCGAGCTGCGAGAGCGTCTGGGCAAGGCCGCGCGCACGTCCGCGCTGGATTACAGCTGGGACAAGATGGTGCTGCGCCACGACGCGCTGTACGAAAGCCTGCTCGACATGCCGAGCTGAGGCGCAGCCCCCGCACCGCTCAGCCGTCGCGGCCGTGCTCGGCGAGGATGTCCTGCACGAAGTCGCGCATCCGCCGCTGCTGCGCCGAGCGCTCGAAGCGCTCGTTTCGCGACGCGGCCAGCGCGGCGCGGCGGTGGGCGACCTCTTCG
>DATHJQ010000130.1:0-4818 GCA_035286505.1 Solirubrobacteraceae bacterium
GTCAAGCTGGAGGAGATCGAGAGCGTCGGCGCCGCCGGCAAGGCGGGCGCGCGGGCGCGCACGCACTCCGGCGTGAGCGTGGACCTGCGCATCGCCAAGCCCGCGCAGCTCGGCAACCTGCTGCAGCACTTCACGGGCTCCGGGCGCCACAACGCGGCGCTGCGCGAAGCGGCGGTGAGGCGCGGGCTGCACGTCTCGGAGTACGGACTGCTCGACGACGCGATCGGCCGCACGCGCACGTGCACCAGCGAGGAGGAGCTGTACGGGCTGCTGGGCCTCGCCTACATCGAGCCGGAGCTGCGCGAGAACCGCGGCGAGCTCGACGCGGCGCGGGCCGATTTCCAATCGGTCGACGGGGGCGCGGGCCTGCCGAGCCTGATCGAGCTGGCGGACATGCGCGGCGACCTGCACAGCCACACGGTCGCCTCCGACGGACACAACACGATCGAGGAGATGGGTCAGGCGGCGCGCGAGCGCGGCTATGAGTACCTGGCGATCACCGACCACTCCGCGTCGCACGGCTTCGGCAACGACGTCTCGCCCGAACAGCTGCGCCGGCAGATCGAGCTTGTACGCGAAGCCAACGAGCGCGTCGAGGGGATCGAGCTGCTGGCCGGCAGCGAGGTGAACATCCTGCCGGACGGCTCGCTGGACTACGAGGACGAGCTGCTGGCCCAGCTCGACTGGGTGATCGCCAGCGCGCACACGTCCTTCGCGATGCCCGAGCAGGCGATGACCGAGCGCATGATCGCGGCGATGGAGCATCCACTGGTCGACGCCATCGGCCATCCCACGGGACGCCTGATCGAGCGCCGGGCGCCGTATGCGCTGGACCTCGACGCCGTGTTCGCAGCGGCGGCGCGCACGGGGACAATGCTGGAGATCAACGCCAACCCCGATCGCCGCGACCTCTCAGACGTCAACGCCCGCGCGGCTGCGCGCGCGGGCGCGATGCTGCTGATCGACTCCGACGCCCACCGCATTCGCACGCTTGCGAACATGCGCTGGGGCGTCGCCACGGCGCGCCGCGCGTGGTTGACGCGCGAGGACGTCGCGAACACGCGCAGCTGGGCCGAGCTTCAGCGGCTACGCAAGCAGGCGCGGTAGCAGCTGCTCGGCGACGGTGCGGTCGACCGATCGCCGGCTCAACGGCGCCAGCGCCTCGCGCGAGCGCTCGGCGTAGTCGTCGCGCGGATCGTGCAGGGCCACGGCGAGCGCCGCAACCAGGTCGTCGCCGACCAGACGCGGGTCGAGCTGGCGGGCGATCGGCAGGGCGGCGTAGGGGCCCGGCGTGGCGGTCGTGACGAGCTGACAGCCATCGGCCAGCGCCTCCAGCTGGGCCAGGCCGTAGTCCTCGCGACGTGGCGCGCAGACGAACACGCGCGAGCGGCGCAGCAGCGCGCGAAACTCGTCGGGGACGAGCGCGCCGACGACGCGCACGCCCGGCTCGTCGGCCGCCAGCAGCCCGGCGCGCTGCAGCTCCTCGCCGGCGACGCCGGCGATGACCAGCTCCCGCGCTGGGGCCATCGCATCGGCGGCCCGGCCCTCTACACGCAGCCGCCGCCACGCGGCGAGCACGCGGTCCAAGCCCTTCTTGCGCGGGTTCGCGCCGTAGGTGACGGCGGCGATGTCGCGCTCGCCGTCCACCGCCCCGGACGGCTCGACGGGGACCGGCAGCACGAGCGCGCGCTCGTCGCGCGCGGCGACGTTCGGCGCCTCGCGCAGGCCGCCCTCGCTCCACGGCAGCAGCAGCGGCGCCTGGCGCAGGCGCCGGCGCTCGAGCGGTCGCTGCCACAGCCCGTGACGCCCGCGGCGGTTGCCCGCGGCCGTGGCGTCGAAGCGGATCGCGCCGGGACGCTTCCACAGCAGCGCTGCGGTCGTGCTCGAGTAGATGACGGCGCGCGCGGGCGCGAGCCGCTGCTGCTCGATGATCGCCGCAGCCGCCTCGCGAGCGGCGCGCGCCCACAGCAGGTCGGTGAGCATCAGCGTCGGCAGCGGATCGGGCGGGTACGGGCGCGCGATCGCCACGCGCGCGCCGGCTCGGCGCAGCGAGTCCTGCAGCTCGTCGTCGGCGCGGCGCAGCCCCTCGGTCGAGCCGAGCGAGACGAGCAGCACGTCGGCGGCGTGCTGCTGGGCCATGTCAGGTGACAGCGCCGTTGACCCGTTCGGGACGCAGCGCCTTGAAGCCGGGCGTGCGCTCGAGCGTCATCGGGCGCACGGGCGACGTGCGCGTCACGTAGAAGAACGCGCCGTCGCGCTCCTCGATCGCCGCCACCGCCGCGTCCTGGCGCCGCCAGGCGAGCGCCCAGATGATTGCGAAGCCGGCGGCGATGCCGGGGACCTGCGGAGCGAGGAAGGCCAGCCCGCCGGCGACGAGCGTGAACAGCAGCAGCGGCCACAGGCGGTTGATCAGGATCGCGCTGGGATGGTTCTCTGGCAGCGCCGTGCTGGCTTTGGCGTCGGCGAGCAGGCGCGCGATCGGGGGGTTGGTCTCGGCGCGCCTGCCAAGGCGCAGGCCGACCAGCGCGGCGATCACCCACCAGCCGATGGCGATCGGCAGCAGGTGTTCTTCAGAGCTCGTGCCGACGGCCAACACGGTCACCAGCGCCAGCGCTGTCGCCGCGCCGGCGCTGAGCATCACGGTGGATCTGAGGAAGTCGACGAAGCGCACACGCCTACTACAGCAGCGCCTCGAGCAGTTCGCGCACCCCCGCGGTGCCGTCGACCGTCAGGTCTGCCTCGCGCGCCAGCTCTGGCGGCGCTTCGTCGGAGTCCACGGCCACGCAGAGCACCGACTGCAGCGACCCCGACTGCACCAGCTCGCGCAAGCCGCGAAAGGCGTCGAGGTCGGTCGTGTCGTCGCCGACGTACAGCGCCGCCGTCGCCCGCGAGCCGCGCAGCAGCATGGCGATGCCCAGGCCCTTGTCGAGTTTCACGGGCGGACGCACCTCCAGCACCTTGCGACCCCAGTGCACCACCAGTCCTTCCTCCTGAGCGAGCCGTGCGATTTCGCGCACGGCCACCTCGGCGGCCTGCTCGTCGGGCGCGCCGCGCCAGTGAAACGCGGCGATCGCGTCCTTGTCCTCGCCGCGCACGCGCAGACGCTGCAGCTCGGCCGTCAGCACGCGAGCGGCGAAGTCGCGCACGCGTGCGGCCCACGCGGCGAGCTCGGGGTCGACCTCCGGGCGCGTCGAGCGCGGCCGCAGCAGCTCGCCGCCGTGGTTGCCAACATAGGCCAGCGTGCCGATCGCCACGATCTGGCGGGCGGTCGCCGCGCGACGTCCGCTGACGCAGCCGACGACGCCGTAGCGTTTGCCGATCTCGATCAGCAGCGTGCGCGTGGCCTCGGGCACGTGCGCGTCGGCGGCGTGACGGACGATCGGCGCAAGCGTGCCGTCGATGTCGAGTAGAACCGCGCCGCGAGCGGGGTCCGAGCGGATCGGCTCGAGCGCCTCCACGAGCGTTGCTGCGGGGGACACGACCTCTAGTATGGCGCGCATGGTGGCCGACCAGTTGGCTCGCAAGCGTGCTTGCTGACGGCCGCTTTGCCGGGTCCTCCGGCCGCTCCGTCAAGCTCATGGCGATCGGCACCGCAGCCGGTCTGTTCAGCGGTCTGTTCGGCGTCGGCGGGGGCAGCGTGATCGTGCCGCTGCTGGTCCTCTGGCTCGGCTACGACGAGCGTTCGGCGACCGCGACGTCGCTGGCGGCGATCGTCTTCATCGCCGCGTTCGCAGCCGGCACGCAGGGCCTGTACGGGAACGTGCACGTGCTCGACGCGCTGCTCGTCGGCGTGCCGGCCGTCGGCGGCGTCCTGTTCGGCACCTGGCTGCAGCAGCGCATCGACAACCGCTCGCTGTCGCTGCTGTTCGCCGCCGTGCTCGTCGCCAGCGCCGTCGAGCTGGTGCTGCGGTGAGCGGCGCCGCGGCGCAGGGCGGCGCTCGGTCGATCGGCGCCGCGGCGCCAGGGCGATGATCGGCGCGATCGCCATCGGCGTGACCGGCGGGATCGTGGCGGGGATGCTCGGCGTGGGCGGCGGCGTGCTGTTCGTGCCCGGGCTGGTGATCTTTTTGAACCTCAGCCAGCACCAGGCGGAGGCGACGTCGCTGCTGGCGATCATCCCCGTGGCGATCGTCGGCAGCTACAAGCAGGATCGCTACGGCAACGTGCGCCGCGGCGACGCGCTGCTGCTCGGCCTGCTGTCGCTCGGTGGCGCGGCCGGCGGCGTGGCCCTGGCCAACGCGCTGTCGGGCAGGGTGCTGCGCGACGCGTTCGCCGCGCTGATCCTGATAGTGGCCGGGCAGTTCGTGCGTCGGGCGCTCACACAGCCTGCCTAGCGGATCGTCTAGACTCAAACGAGCACATGGGACTCGACAATCCCCTGCACATCGCCTTTCTCGTAGTGATCCTGCTGCTGATCTTCGGCGCCAAGCGCCTGCCGGAGATCGGACGCTCGCTGGGGAGCGGCATGCGCGAGTTCAAGCAGACGGTCACCGGCGAATCGACGCACACCGCGCTTCCCCCGGCCCCGCAGCCGCCGGCGCAAGCGCCCGCTGCGGCGCCCGTCGCCCAGCCGGCTCCCGCCCCCGCCGCCCAGCCCGCGCCCGCGCCGGTGGGCCAGCCCGCGCCGCCGCCGGCCGCGCCCGCCGCGCCAGCGCAGCCGGTCGAGCACGAGCAGCAGCCCTCCTAGCGTCAGCCGCCGGGCCGTTGCGCCATCGCCGCGGCCGCGCGCGGGACTCAGCGCCCGCGCGGCATCGATTCAGCGCCTGTGCAAAATCGGTCCGGTGCTGACGGCCTCGAAGGCCGAACCCGGCACGGTCT
>DATHJQ010000131.1:0-2530 GCA_035286505.1 Solirubrobacteraceae bacterium
ATCACCAGCCCGGTCAAGAAGATTCGCTTGCGCCCGACCAGGTCGCCGAGGCGCCCGGCGAGCAGCAGGAAGCCGCCGAAGGTGATCAGGTAGCCGTTCATCACCCACGTGAGGTTGCCCTGAGAGAAGTGCAGGTCGCCCTGGATGGACGGCAGCGCGACGTTGACGATGGTCGCGTCGAGCACCATCATCAGCTGGCCGAGGCAGAGGACCGCGAGGGCGATCCAGCGGCGACGGTCGCTGCTCTGGGACTGTTCGGCGGTTGATTGCGGACGCTTGCGCTGCTGGACGATGGTGCTCATGCGGCTCCCTTCAGGTTGCGAAGGGAACACCGTAGCAAAGACAATCCATGTTCAAGGGATGATCTCTGAATTATTTATTATGGATGATATAGTGACAACCGATGCGAAATGATGTAAAATCACGCGGCATGGGGAGCGAGAGGCCATGTGCCCCGGGCTCGATGGCCCTGCTGACGCGCCTGGCAAAGCAGGTCTACCGGCGCAGCACCGAAGAGCTGCTGGGCATGCACATGCGCCATCTGATGGCGCTCAGCTACGTGCGCGACCATGACGGCGGCCCCCAGCAGGGGCTGGTCGAGGCGCTGTGCATGGACGCCAACAACGTCGTGCTGCTGCTCAACGAGCTCGAGCAGCTCGGCTTCGTGTCGCGGCGCCGCGACACAGCCGATCGCCGTCGCCACGTCGTCGAGCTGACCCGGGAGGGCCGCAGCGCGCTGGAGCGCGCCGAGCACTCCCAGGAGGAGATCGAGGACGAGGTGCTCGGGGCGCTGGACGCGGAGGAGCGCGCGACGCTGTGGCGCCTGCTCGGCCGGGCGCTGTACGCGGCCGAGCCCAGCGAAGACGTCGCGCCCGAGGGCACCGCCTTCAGCGCGACGGCCGCCTGATCCGCCCCGCTGGACGACCTGCAGCGCAATCGCCCGGCGCTCGACGCCGGCCGGCGACTTCCTACAGCGCGACGATGGCGTCGATCTCCACGAGCGCGCCCTTGGGCAGCGCGGCCACGCCGACGGCCGCGCGCGCGGGCGGCTCGGACGCGAAGAACGCCGCGTAGGCGTCGTTGATCTCGGCGAAGGCGCCGAGCTCGGTCGTGTAGATCGTCAGCCGCGCGGCGCGCTCGAGCCTCGCGCCGGCGGCCACGCACACCGCCTGCAGGTTCTCCAGGCAGCGCCGCGCCTGCTCGGCGGGCGTTTCGCCGACGATCTCGCCGCTCTGGGGGTCGAGCGGAATCTGGCCAGAGCAGAACAGCAGCCCGCCGGCCTGCACCGCGTGGCTGTAGGGGCCGATCGCCGGCGGCGCGCCGGCGGCGTCGATGATCTCGCGCTCGCCTGGCATCGCGCGCAGCCTATCGCGAGCCCGCTTGCCCGCTCGCTCGGGCGGGTAGCGAGAAACGCGATGACCGGCGCCGGCCCAAGCGCGCCGTCATGACCACGCGTGGCGCTAACGTTCGCGCGATGTCATGGCGAACGCTGACCTCCACGCTCGCCCTGTCGATGCTCGGCGCGCTGGCCGGGTCGGTCGCCTCGCCCGCCGACGCGGCGCTGACGTTCGCTGCGTGTCCGAGCACGCCCAGCTTCTCGTGCGCACCACTGACCGTGGCGCTGGACCGCAGCGGCAAGACGCCGGGAACGCTGACGCTGACCGTGGAGCGCAAAAACGCCAGCGCGGCGTCCGGTCAGAGCGCCGTGATCGCGCTCGCCGGCGGCCCGGGGCAGGCGGCCGACCCGCTCGGCGAAGACCTCGCCAGGACGATCGCGCCGGCGCTGGCCACGCGCGACCTGCTGGTGTTCGACCAACGCGGCACGGGACGCTCGTCGCCGCTGAACTGTCCCGTGTTCGACAACGTCGCGGCGCTGGAAAGCGCCAGCGAAAGCACGCTGGGCCCGCTCGTCGAACTGTGCGCCCTGCAGATCGGCCCGGCGCGCGGCTCCTTCACGACGCAGGAATCGGTCGAAGACATCGAGGCCATCCGCCACGCAGGGGGCTACAAGAAGCTCGTGCTGTACGGCACGTCATATGGCACGAAGGTCGCGTTGGAGTACGCCGAACGCTACCCCCAGCACGTCGAATCGATGGTGCTCGACTCAGTCGTGCCGACGAGCGGCCCCGAACCGTTCGGCGTCTCGCGCTTCTCGGCGATCGGCTCGGCGCTCGGCGAACTGTGCTCCAACCACGCGTGCAGCGGGATAACCGCAAATCCGCTCGGCGACCTCGCGCGGCTGGTGGCGCGGCTGCGCAAGCACCGGCTCAGCGGCTCGGCCTTCGACGGCTCGGGCAGGCGCCATGCCGTGTCGCTGGACGAGCTCGACCTGCTCGACATATTGCAAGCGGGCGACCTGAACCCGGCGCTGCGCGCGCTGCTGCCCGCAGCGGTTCACTCGGCGCTCAACGGCGATCCCGATCCGCTGCTGCGGCTGAACCTGATCACCGAGGGTTTGGTGCCGAGCGTGCCCATCAGGCCGAGCCCGGAAGCCGAACGCGCCGCGCCTGAAGAAGAAGGCAACGCGCTG
>DATHJQ010000132.1:0-5692 GCA_035286505.1 Solirubrobacteraceae bacterium
ACCTGCTCGCCGAGGATGAGCGGATGCCGGTCTACGTGCACGTCATCGACCATCCCGATGCGCGCGTGCTGGTCGATACCGGCATGACCGAGCTGCACCCGGCGGTGGCCGACATGGATCCCCGTCTCAAGCCGCTGAGCGAGCAGGACCTCGATCTCGCCAGCATCGACATCGTCGTCAGCACACACCTGCACTTCGACCACTGCGGCGGCAATCACCTTTTCGCCGGCAAGCCGATGTACGTCCAGCGTCGCGAGCTCGACGACGCGCGCAGCGAAGAGAACTACACCATTCGCGAGTGGGTCGATGCGCCCGGCGTCCATTACGTGCCGGTCGACGGCGAGCACGAATTGCTCCCCGGCCTCCGCCTCGTCCCGGCGCCGGGCCACACACCCGGCATGCAGGTGGTCGTCATCGAGACCGGCGGGCGTCCGGTCGTCGTCGGCGGCGACGTCGCGGTCCGGTTCGGCGAGCTCGACGAGCCGAGCACCGAAGGCCAGCTGCTTGTGCGGGCGCTCGAGCCGGAGCTGGTCTGGCTCGCGCACGAGCACGAGCCATGGCGGCCCGGCAGTGTCTGAGGGCAGTCTCTGAGGCATCTGCAGGGCGCATGTGCCGCTGAAGGTCAGAGGCTCCACTGACGGCGCAGACGTGTCGGATCGCTGGGCGCGGCTCGCGGCTCTCAAAAAACGGCCTTTTCGGCGCTTTGCGCGGTCACTCGAACGCCTCCGAGCGACTCGAGCGTGCCCCAGTCCTGCCCAGCCCTCGGTTAGAGCAGGGACGATACCTGCACAAACTTCGCTAAAACCGCCATATCATGGAAAGCGGCGGAAACGCCCCGGGCTTGGAGAAAGGTTGCCCGGCACTGGAGACTCCATGGTTGGGACTGAAGGGGACATGGTCGGCAGGGGCGACGAGGCGAAGGCTAAGAACAGGCTGGGGCGGGTGATGCTCGCCGGCCTGCTGCTGCTCGTGCTCGGTCCGTTCGCCTCGGCGAGCGCCGCGTCCCCGCTGAGCATCACCAGCCCGGCGCAGGGGAGCTCGACCAACCAGCCGGCGCCTTTGTTCGTCGGCGACGCCGAAGACACGCTCGACGCCGTGATCGTGCACGTCTTCTCCGGCGAAGACACGAGCTCGACGCAGGTTCAGGAACGCGAAGCGCCTGCGCCGTCGGAAGGGCCTTGGAGCGTGCAGGCGACGACCTTGGCCGACGGCACGTACACGGCGCTCGCTCAGCAGCTCGACTCCGAAACTGCCGAAACGCTGTCCAGCTCGCCGGTGACCTTCACGGTGGACACGGCCGCGCCGGTCCTCTCGCTGAACCCTGTCGGTTCGCCCACCGACGACTCGACACCGACGTTGAGCGGCAACGCCGGTGTGCTCCCGGGCGACGCCGGCACGGTCGCCGTCGCCATCTACGCGGGAACCGTCGTCTCCGGGTCACCGGTGGCCTCCGGCCAGCCGTCGATCGGTGGCTTCGGCGGCTGGTCCTACACGCCGGCGTCGCTTCCCGACGGCACATATACGGCGCAAGCCTTTCAGGGCGACGAAGCCGGCAACGTCGGCGCGAGCGCTGCGCTGACGTTCACGATCGACACGACGACGCCGGTGGTGACGCTCGACGGCGTCGCGTCACTGACCAACGACGCGACGCCGAGCTTCAGGGGAGCCATCGGCGCCGCCGGTGGGGACCTGCCGAGCGTCCAGCTCGTCGTGCACAAAGGCTCGCTGTCGGGCGCCGTCGCCGAGGAAGGCAGCGCGTCGGTGAGCGGCGGCACTTGGTCCTACACCTCGCCTTCGCTCACCCCGGACGGGCAGTACACCGTGCAGGCGATCCAGCACGACGATGCCGGCAATGAAGGCAAGAGCGCGTCTGCGACGTTCACGCTGGACACGACGCCGCCCACCGTGGGCCTGAGCGCTCCCGCCGAAAACGCCCACCTGAAAAGCTCGCAGCCGAGTTTCGCCGGTGCAGCCGGCACTGCGGCCGGAGACGCCTCCTCGCTCACCCTGAACATCTATCAGGGGACCTCCGCTGTCGGGGACCACGAATCGATCTCGATCTCACGCGAAGGGAGTTCCTGGGCAGAATCGGAAGGACCGAACCTAGCCGACGGCGCCTACACGGCACAGATCACACAGTCGGACTCGGCCGGCAATGTCGCCAGCCTCGCGCACACCTTTACGATCGAAACGAACACGCCGCACCCGACGTTGGATGCACTGCCGCGGTTCATGAACGACGCAACTCCGACCTTCAGCGGAAAAGTGGACACCACGAAAGGCGCCGTCGAATCCGTGACGTTGAGGATCTTTCGGGGAACGTCCGTCGCCGAATCCGCCGAACTTGCGCAGCAGCCCATCACGGTCGCGAGCAGCGGGTCGAGTTGGAGCGTTGGGCCTGTTGCACATCTTGCCGATGGCACGTACACCGCCCAGGTGGAGCAGGAAAATCTTGCCCGCACCACCGGGTTCAGCAGCAGCTCGGTGCTCACCGTCGACACGGTCCCACCGCACTTGACGCTTACCGCACCTGAAATCACGACGACTGGCGTGGAGACGATTTCCGGCGTCGCGGGCTTTGCCTCCGGCGATCGCAGGCAAATCACCGTCGAACTGTTCACCGGCGCGCCCACTGAAGTCGGCGAGGCTTTCGAGACGATCACCGTCAATAGGACCGAAGACGTCACCAAAGCCGAAGCCAAGTGGTCTGCCACGTTCGCCAACCTGCCGAGCGGGCAATACACGGCTATTGCACGGCAATCAGACGAAGCGGGCAACGTGGGCAGCGAAACAGGCACATTCACCGTGGCCGTCGCACCGGCGACGACGGCGGCCGCGCCTGCGCCGCCGGTGGCGTCGTTTGCCTGGGTGCCGGCGTCGCCCACCGTCGGCCAGAGCGTCTCGCTCGTGTCCAACTCGACGGACGCGTCGAGCCCGATCAGCGCGTTCGCCTGGGATGTCGCTGGAGCCGGGCTGTTCGCGCCCGGAGGCCCGGTCATGAGCACGTCCTTTGCGATGCCCGGCCCACACGTCGTGCAGCTGCGGGTGACCGACGCCAACGGCCAGTCGAGCGTGGCGACGCGGACGATCGCCGTGGCCGCCGCGACGCTGAAGCTGATGCAGCCCTTCCCGATCGTGCGCATCGCCGGCTCGGAGACCTCCAATGGCGTGAGGATCAGGCTTCTGACGGTTCAGACGCCGTTGTTGGCCACCGTGGTCGTCTCGTGCAAGGGGCACGGGTGCAAGACGAAGTCCGAACGCAGAGTGGCGACTGCGTCGAGCAAGAGCAAGGCCAGGGCAGGCGCCGTGCTGCTCAGCTTCAAGCGCTTCCAGCGGGCGCTGCGCGTCGGCGCCGTCCTGCAGGTTCGCGTCTACATGGCCGGTCAGATCGGCAAGTTCACGAGCTTCAGAATCCGGCGACACCGGCTGCCGCTGCGATCGGATGCCTGCCTTCGCCCAAACAGCCCTGCACCGATCCCCTGTCCGCTGTCATGAACGGCGTGCGCGAAGCGTTCTACAACATGCGCTACCGCTGGCCCGGCGAGCGCGTCGGCGGTCCGGGCGCGGCGATGAGGGGGCAGTGGGTGATCCTGTCGCTGTCGATGCTCGTCGTGTTCGCCGGCTCCTTCGCCGTCGGCCGCGTGATCAACACGCATACCAGCAGCGCCGTCACCGGGGCCGCCGCGCCCTTCACACAGGCCGGGCCCGGCCCGAACGCGATCCCGGTGGGACTCAGCGGCGACTCGCCGATAGCGGGAGCCGTACCTGCGGCGGTCGCCGTGCGGCCACGCCCACGCCCAATCGCCCGCCGCGCGTCCGAACCCCACGGGCGGTCGGGGACGTCTGCCGGCCCGTTGGGCTCGCAAACCGCCGGCGGCGAAGCGCCCACGTCGGAATCGCAACCCGCCACCGCGCCGGCGCCCGAAACGACACCGGCCCCGAGCAAAGCTCCCGCTCCGGCGCAGCACAGCGGGGGGTCGGGACAGAACGGCTCGGCGGGCGGCGGCTCGCGGCCGTCTGGCGCGGTGACGTTTGACAGCTCGCAATAGGTCGATGCGGCACCGCTGGCGCAGCGTGACCGCAGCTGGTCATCGGTCGACGCTCGATCGGCTGCGAAGTCTGCCGGCGGCTGTCATCCCACTGTTCGTGGCCGTCGCCGTGCTCGGCTACGTCGCCGGTCACTCGCGCTCGCACGACGGCTCCGCTGAAGCGCTGCACACGGCGAGAGGCGCACACGTGCTGATCAAATATCCGGTTGGCTGGAAGCCCGTGTCGAGCGGCGTCGGCGTCCCGGGCCTGGCGATCGCCCATACGCAGCTGATCGTCGCCGGCTCGCCGGCCACGCGTGCCGGCCTGATCATCGGGACGCTGCCCGCGGGAGAGCTCGGGCCGCTGCCGAGGCGGTTCCTCGCGCACCTGCTCCGACTGCCGCAGACCGCCGTCGTGGACCTTGCAGAAGGCCAGGCCTACAGGTACGCGCAATTCAGCGGCCCCGGGCTCCAGGAGCCGCTCACCGTGTTCGTCATCCCCAACCCGGACGGCGCCCCCACGGCTCTGGCCTGTTACGCGCCCTCCCCGAAGTCCTCCTACATGCGCGCGTGCGAGCAGGCCGTGTCGGGGGTGACGGTCGTCGGCCAATCCCAGGCCTACCAGCTGACGCCCCAGCGCGGATACGCGGCGCAGATCAGCTCGGCGATCGCGTCGCTGGATCGGCTTCGCGTGTCGCTGAAGCGCGAACTGCAGCCACAGGTCAGCGCCGAACGCGCGCAGCAGCTGACCAAGCGCCTGGCCGGCGGATTCGCGCAGGCCGCGGCGGCGCTGTCGGGCGTGGAACCCACCCCCGCCGCCGCGCGAGTCCAGGCGGCGCTGGCATCGTCGATCGCGCGCACACGTGACGGCTACACGTCGCTGGCGAACGCGGCCGGTGAACGAGACGCGTCCGGCTACAAGGTCGCGCAGAAGCGGGTCCTCGACGCCGAAGCGGATGTCGACCGAACGCTGCAGGCGTTCGTTCTGCTCGGTTACGGGCCGGCGCTGGGACAGCCGGCGGGCGCCAGCCGATCGAGCGACAGCGGTTGACTCGCCCGCACCGTCCTGTGTCCGACGGCGCGCCAAGAAATATGCATTTTATGTCCTCGCCGATCCATGGTAGGCTACGCGGCTACGTGCTCCGGGATCGGTCGGGGACGTTTCAGGGCAGCTGCCCGCAGGGGCGACGATTAAGAGCTGGGAGTCGAAGGGGCCTTCAGCGACGAGAGGCGAAAAGGGAGACGTTGGAGACATGAGACACTTCAGACTGGGCATGGGCCTTGTGGCCACCACGTGTGCGTTCGCGATCGGCGCGGCGCCTGCGCTCGCCCACGAATTCATCGCGAGCCGAGAAGGCGCAACGCACGGCGTGAGCGAAACCGAACAGGTGTTCAAATTCGGGGCCTTCAAAATCAAATGCCAGAAGGCGAGCGCCAAAGGCAAAGTCGCGGCCGGCGCCTCGAGCACCTACGCGACCGAAATCAAATTCACGAAATGCCTGACGAGCGCGTTTGTCGGCGGCACCAAACACGAAATCTTCCTCGGCACCAAGTGGCTGACCCCGCTGGCGGTCGAATACCACGCGAACGGTTTCGTCGAAACAGGCTCGGAACTGGAAGAAGTTGAAGGCAAAGCCGTTCTCAAGGGCGGCACGGCCGTGCTG
>DATHJQ010000133.1:0-3138 GCA_035286505.1 Solirubrobacteraceae bacterium
AGCGCGCGCAAGGGGCGCTGGAGCTGATGTTCAACCTGCAGTCCGCGCTGGCCGAGATCTCCGGGCTGCCGCACGTCTCGTTGCAACCTTCGGCGGGCTCGCACGGCGAGCTTGCCGGCGTGCTGCTGACGCGCGCCTATCACGAGGACCGCGGCGAGAAGCGCCACAAGGTGCTCACGCCGGACACTGCGCACGGCACGAACCCGGCGACCGTCACGATGGCCGGGCTGGAGGTTGTCAAGCTCGAGAGCGGCCCCGATGGGGGCGTGGATCTCGACGACCTGCGCGCCAAGGCCGACTCCGACGTCGCCTGCCTGATGCTCACCAACCCAAACACGCTCGGGCTGTTCGACCGGAACATCCAGGAGATCGCAGCGATCGTGCACGGGGTCGGCGCGACGCTCTACTACGACGGCGCCAACCTCAACGCCGTCATGGGCCTGTCGCGTCCCGGCGACATGGGCTTTGACATCGTGCACTTCAACCTGCACAAGTCCTTCACCCAGCCACACGGCGGGGGTGGGCCGGGGGCCGGCCCGATCGCCGTGTCCGAGCGGATCGCACCGTACCTCCCGCGCCCCGTCGTGACGCGCAGCGCCGACGGGGTCTTCGCGCTCGACCACGGCGCCGGCGACGGCGCAGCGAAGTCGATCGGACGCCTGCGCGGCTTTCACGGCAACTACGGCTGCTTCGTGCGCTCCTATGCCTACATCTGCTCGCTCGGCGCCGACGGCCTGAAGGACGCCTCGGAGGTCGCCGTGCTCAACGCCAACTACCTGCTGGCGCGCCTGCGCGAGAAGGGCGTGGCCGAGCACCTGCCGCTGGCCTACGGCGAGCTCTGCATGCACGAGTTCGTCCTCTCCGGCGGCCCGATGAAGAGGGACTTGAAGATCAAGACGCTCGACCTCGCCAAGCGGCTGCTCGACTTCGGCTTTCACCCGCCGACCGTGTACTTCCCGCTGCTCGTCGATGAGGCGCTGATGATCGAGCCGACCGAGACGGAGACCAAGGAGACGCTCGACGCCTTCGCCGAGGCGATCGCGCAGATCCTCGCCGAGGCGGCGGAGGACCCGCAGATCGCGCTCGACGCGCCCTACTCGACGCCGGTGCGCAGGCTGGACGAGGAGGCGGCGGCCAAGCGGCCGGTGATCCGTCAGGCGCTCGACTAGGCTCAGCCACGATGGCGATCGAGCACCGCGACCTCGGCAGCACAGGCGTCAAGGTGAGCCCGCTGTGTCTCGGGGCCATGATGTTCGGCGCCTGGGGCAACACCGACCACGACGACTCCATCGCGATCATCCACCGCGCGCTCGACGCGGGCGTGAACTTCATCGACACCGCCGACGTGTACTCGCGCGGCGAGTCCGAGGAGATCGTCGGCAAGGCGCTCGCGGGCGGCAGGCGTGACTCGGTCGTGCTCGCGACCAAGGTGCACGGCAAGATGCACGACGACGATCCCAACCAGTTCGGCAACACGCGCCGCTGGATCGTGCAGGAGGTCGACAACAGCCTGCGCCGCTTGAAAACCGACTGGATCGACCTCTACCAGATACACCGCCCGGAGCCCGACACCGAGATCGACGAGACGCTCGGCGCACTGAGCGACCTGGTGCGCGCCGGCAAGGTCCGCTGCATCGGCAGCTCGACCTTCCCGCCGAGCCAGATCGTCGAGGCGCAGTGGGTCGCGCAGCGGCGCGGGCGCGAGCGCTTCGTCTGCGAGCAGCCGCCCTACTCGCTGCTGCACCGCGCCGTCGAGGCCGAGGTGCTGCCCGTGTGCGCCAAGTACGGCATGGGCGTGATCCCCTGGAGCCCGCTGGCCGGTGGCTGGCTGTCGGGCAAGTACGCCAAGGGCGGCGAGTCACCCGCCTCCAGCCGCCGCGCGCAGATGATCCCCGCTCGCTATGACATGTCCGTGCCCGCCAACCAGCGCAAGCTTGAGGCTGCACAGGCGCTCGGCGAGCTCGCGGAGGAGAGCGGCCACACGCTGATCGAGCTGGCGCTGGCGTTCGTCATGCGCCACCCGGCTGTCACCGCGCCGATCATCGGCCCGCGCACGATGGAGCAGCTGGACAGCCAGCTGCCCGCTCTGGAGACCTCTTTGAGCGACGACGTGCTCGACAGGATCGACGAGATCGTCCCGCCGGGCCTCAGCGTCAACCCCGACGAACGCGGCTGGGACCCGCCGTGGTTGAGCGACAGCGCGCTGCGGCGCCGCTGAGCCGCCGGACGAGCAACGTGCGCATCTTCTCCGGCATCCAGCCCACGGGGCGCAAGCACCTGGGCAACTACATCGGCGCGATCGCGCGCTACGTGTCCGGCCAGGAGCGCGGCGAAGGCATCTTCTGCATCGTCGACCTGCACGCGATCACCGTCGACTACGACCCTGTCGACTTGCGCGAACGCGTGTATGACACGACGGCGATCCTGCTCGCGGCCGGCCTGGACCCGCAGCGCTGCGTCCTGTTCCGTCAGAGCGACGTGCCGGCGCACACCGAACTCACCTGGCTGCTGACGAGCGTGGCCGAACTGGGGCGCCTGCGGCGTATGCATCAGTTCCGCGACAAGTCGCTGGCGCAGCGCGATCTCGTTTCGGCGGGACTGCTGATGTATCCGGTGCTCATGGCTGCCGACGTGCTGGCCTACCGCGCGCATGAGGTGCCCGTCGGCGAGGATCAGCGCGAGCACGTGGAGCTGATGCGCGACGTCGCCAGGCGCTTCAACGCGCGCTTCGGAGGCGGCGGGGAGGTGCTCGTCGTCCCGGAGCTGCGGATTCCAGACGTCGGCGCGCGGATCATGGATCTGCAGGACCCGACGCGCAAGATGTCCACGACCGGCGGCTCGGAGCAGGGCACCGTCCACGTGCTCGACGAGCCAAAGAAGATCGAGAAGAAGATCAAGAGCGCGGTCACCGACTCGGGCAGCGAGGTCAGCCGCGCGGATGACAAGCCCGGCATCGCCAACCTGATCGAAATCCTCGCCGCCGTGCGCGGGGTCGACCCGGCGGCGGTCGAGGACGAGTTCGCCGACTCGCGCTATGGCGAATTCAAGACCTCAGTGGCGGCGGCGGTGGTCGACTACCTGACGCCCGTGCGCGAGCGCTATGAGCAGCTGCGCGGCGACGAGGACGCGCTCGAGGCG
>DATHJQ010000134.1:0-4903 GCA_035286505.1 Solirubrobacteraceae bacterium
CCGAGCTGGCCACGTCGGGCTCGGTCATCGCGAACGAGGAGCGGATCTCGCCCTCCAGCAGCGGCATCAGCCAGCGGTCCTTCTGCTCGGGCGTGGCGAACTGGTGCAGCACCTCCATGTTGCCCGTGTCCGGCGCCGAGCAGTTGCACGCCTCCGAGGCGATGTGCGAGCGCCCGAGGATCTCCGCGAGGGGCGCGTAGTCGCTGTTGGAGAGCCCGGCGCCGTGCTGCTCGTCCGGCAGAAACATGTTCCACAGCCCCGCGTCGCGAGCGCGCTTCTTCAGCTCCTCCATGATCGCCGGCTGGTGGTGCGGGTCGCCGGAGTCGTCCAGTTCGCGCTCGTAGACCTCCTCGGCGGGATAGACGTGCTCGTCCATGAACGCCAGCAGCCGCTCTGTGAACCCTGAACACCGCTCGCTTGGCTGGAAGTCCATGTCTCTCCTTTGATCCCGTAGAACAACGGGGTGTATATCGGGTCTCCGGCCCGCGTGGTGGACGCTCCCGAAGCGCCCGCTAGCGTGTGCTCGCCGATGGCGCAGAGGAAAGCTCACCGCGTGCGCCGCCGGCGCCGCGCATCACGGTGCTCGACAATGCTCCTCGCACTCGCTGCGCTCGCAGGCTGCGGCGGTGGCGGCGCGTCGCGCTCGCCGACGGCGGATACGTCGAAGTCGACCGCCGGTCGCCACGCGGGGAGCCGCGGCGGACCTGCGCGCGGCGCACGACCGAACATCGTCTTCGTGCTGACCGACGATCTCTCTTGGAACCTCGTGCGCTACATGCCGCATGTCGTGCAGATGCAGCGCCGCGGGGAGACGTTCGAGAACTACTTCGTCAGCGACTCGCTGTGCTGTCCGTCGCGCGCTTCGATCCTCACGGGGCGCTTTCCGCACGACACGCGCGTATACGACAACAGCCCGCCCGAAGGCGGCTACCGCGTCTTTCACG
This sequence comes from Solirubrobacteraceae bacterium, assembly GCA_035286505.1. GTDB lineage: Bacteria > Actinomycetota > Thermoleophilia > Solirubrobacterales > Solirubrobacteraceae > Palsa-744. The sequence continues at coordinate 945 of DATHJQ010000134.1, forward strand.
AACGCAGCGAGGAGGCGCAGACGTTCGCCCTTGCGCTCCAGCGCAGTGGCTATCGCACGGCGCTTATGGGCAAGTACCTCAACGGCTACAAGCCCGACGCGCGAGAAGGCGGGCTCAGACGCTACGTGCCGCCCGGCTGGAGCGAGTGGGACGTCGCCGGCGACGGCTACCCCGAGTACGGCTACCGCATGAACAGCGACGGGCGCGTCCGCGCGTACGGCTACAGCGCCGCCGATTACCTGACCGACGCGCTCGCGCGCAAGGGGCTCTCATTCATCGATCGCTCGACGGCGCGACGCCGGCCCTTCCTGCTCGAGCTCGCGACGTTCGCGCCGCATGCCCCATACACGCCGGCGCGCCGCGACGCCGCTGTGCTCTCCGGTCTGCGCGCGCCGCGCACGCCGGCGTTCAACGCGATCGGCAGCGATGAGCCGGCGTGGCTGGCCTCGTTCCCGCCGCTCGGGCCGTCGCAGGTCGCGGTGATCGACGCCAAGTTCCGCCGCCGCGCGCAGGCCGTGCAGGCGGTCGATCGCATGATCGGGCAGATCGAGGCGCGGCTGGTCGCCGACGGCGTCGCGCGCGACACCTACATCGTGCTCAGCTCCGACAATGGCCTGCACATGGGCGAGCACCGGCTTCGCCCCGGCAAGCTGACGGCCTTCGACACCGACATAAGGGTGCCGCTGATCGTCACGGGGCCGCGCGTCCCGGCCGCGCGCACGATCGGGCAGATGACCGAGAACGTCGACTTGTGTCCGAGCTTCGAGGAACTGGCGGGCGCGCCCGTTCCCGCGAGCGTCGACGGGCACGGCCTGGCGGCGCTGCTGCACGGCGCCAAGGCGCCCCGATGGCGCAGGGAGATCCTCGTAGAGCACCACGGGCGGGTGTACGACCACGGCGATCCGGACCTGCCGCTGCGCGGCTCGGGCAACCCGCCCAGCTACGAGGCGCTGCGGGCCCGGCACAGCCTCTATGTCGAGTACGACACGGGCGAACGCGAGTACTACGACCTGCGCCGCGACCCCTTCGAGCTGCACAACCTCGCCGCGCAGCTGTCGCCTGCACTGGCAGGCCGGCTGCACCGCTCGCTCGCGCGCATCGAGCGCTGCCACGGCCAGCGCGCTTGCTGGCGCGCGCAGAGCCGCACGGCGTGAGGGCGCGCGCCGGCGGCGCGTGCGACGCGGTCCTGGCGGCTGTAGCTCGTCCCCTCGCGGCCGCGCGCGCGTGTGAGGCCGTAGGCTGAGCGCATGAGCGACGACGCGACGACGGCGAGCTACCGCGACGCGGGCGTCGACTACGACGCGCTGGACGCCGGCAAGCGCCTGGCGATCGCCAAGGCGCTCTCGACATCCGGCCTGCTCGCCGCGCGCGGGGCACGCGCGCTGGACGCGTCGCGTGGCGAGCCGGCGTTCGTGTTCGAGCTGGATGGGCGCGCGTTTGCGTTCGTCGTCGAGGGCCTGGGCACGAAGTCGATCATCGCCCGTCACGTGCTGGAAGGTCAGGGGATCAACCGCTTCGCCGACGTCGCCTACGACACGGTCGCCGCGATCCTCAACGACCTCTGCTGCGTGGGCGCGCTGCCGCTGGTCGTCAACGCCTACTTCGCCACCGGCGCCTCGGACTGGTATCGCGACGCCGAGCGCGCCGGCGCTCTGCTGGAGGGCTGGCGCCGGGCCTGCGACGACGCGGGCTGCACGTGGGGGGGAGGGGAGTCGCCGTCGCTGCCCGGCCTGGTCGATGAGCGGGACATCGAGCTCGCGGGCGCCGCGGTCGGCGTCGTCCCACCCGGGCGCTCGGCGATCCTCGGCGACGAGCTGGCGCCGGGCGACGAGATCGTGCTGGTCGCCTCCAGCGGCCTGCACGCGAACGGCGCATCGCTCGCGCGACTGCTTGCCGATCGACTGCCCGACGGCTACGCGACTCGCCTGCCTGCCGGCAAGACACTCGGCGAGGCGCTGCTTGAGCCCTCGGTGTTGTACGCGCCGCTGGTCGCTGCGCTGCTGGAGCGCGGGCCGGGCTTGACGTACATCAGCCACGTCACGGGTCACGGCCTGCTCAAGCTGATGCGTCCGCCGAAGTCGCTGACCTATCGTGTCGAGCGCCTGCCGCAGGTTCCCGAGGTGCTGGCCTTCCTGGCCGAGCGCGCCGGCCTGGATGCGCACGCGGCCTACTCGACGTTCAACATGGGCTCGGGCTATGCGCTCTACTGCCCCGCGGGCGGCGGCGAGCACGTCGTGCGCATTGCGACCGAGCTGGGGTTCGCCGCGGTGGTCGCCGGCCAGGTCGAGCAGGGGCCGCGGCAGGTGCTGATCGAGCCGGTGGGAGTGCGCTTCGAGGACGCCGAGCTCGAGCTGTCGGCCGGATGAGGCTCACCCTTGATCACAGCCTGAGTGTTTGGGACCGTCGGGCGAGTGGGCATCTGCACGCCATGCTCGCCCGGCGGCCGTGCAGGACGCGAGCGCCGACCACGATCGCGATGACCGAAGAGACTCCTGCGCATGCAACATCGCCTGCAAACGCGGCCTGACGCAACCGTTCCCACTTGCGAGCACCGGTGGCTATGGATAATGTTGACCGAAGAGTCGCCACTGTTCTCCGGTGAGTTGCCGGAGATCTCGATATCGCCGGACCGGCAATGGTTCCGGAGCTACCCGGATCGAGGCGGACCTGTCCATCAACAGAGGAGAGAAACCTGATGCGCAGAGCATCCACCTGTCTGGCCTTGCTCGGCTCGCTTGCCGTCCTTGGCCTGCCGGCCGCGGCCTCCGCCGCGCCCACGTTCACCTTCAAAGCGAAGGCCGTGCCGATTCCCAAGCCTGGCGGCGGAACGTACCCGCACACGGGCAACATCCTTGCCTCCAAGGGCGGCAAAGGGGCGGCATTGGAAGCCAACTTCGTGATCACTGGCTCGGGCTACGGCGCGACGCCGCAGAACCCCGCCGGAGGCATCCCGCCGCTGGCGGCCGTGAACTTCTTCCTGCCTGCGGGCGCGAAGATCAACTCGGCTGGCTTTCCGACGTGCTCGGAATCGCTGCTGAAGAACACGGGCCCGAGCGCTTGCAAGAAGGCCGTCGCCAGCCCCATCGGCAACGCCCTCGGCGAAGTGACGTTTGGCTCCGAACGTGTGCCTGAGGAAGCCAAGCTGCAGGCCTTCTTCGGTCCGAACAAAGGCCTGCTGTTCTACGTTCAGGGCAGCAGCCCGGTGTCGCTGGAATTCGTCTCCTCGGGCACCTATGTCAACTCGGGCCAGGCGCCTTACGGCCTCGAGCTCAAGACGACAGTCCCGGCGATCGCGACCGTTCCCGGCGCCGCGCTGGCCTCGACTAAAAACATCAACATCAAGGTTGGCGCCGCGATCAAAAAAGGCAAGAAGCTCGTCTCCTACGGGACGCTTCCCCCGAAGTGCCCGAAGGGCGGCTTCCCGGTGAAGGCCGAACTGATCTTCGGCGGCTCCTATGGCGGCGAACGTGAATTCGGCATTCCCGCTGAAACCGTCACGCAGACATACAAGGCGCCGTGCCCTCCCAAGTAGGACGCGGCGGAGGAGTCACGCCCCGCGGGGCGTAGACTCGCCAGCAGGAGATGGGACGGGCGGCTCCATCGAAATCGATGGGGCCGCCCGGCTCGTTGTTGAACATCAAGGAAGGAAAGGGTGAGGACGCAGACCGTCGGGTGGAGGAGAGGTGCGGCCGCGGTCGCGGTCTTCCTTGCCATGGTCGCGATCGCGGCCGCCGTGCTGCTGGCCACCTCCGCGGGTGGCTCCAACGGCGCCTACACGGTGCGCGCGATCTTCGACGACGCCGGAAACATCATCGCCGGCGAGAACGTGAAGATCGGCGGTGTGAAGGTCGGCACGGTCGGCTCGGTGACGGCGACGCCGCAGGCAAAGGCCGCCGTCGTTTTGAACATCTCAAGCGCCGGCTTCAAGGACTTTCGCTCCGACGCGAGCTGCACGGTCC
>DATHJQ010000135.1:0-4735 GCA_035286505.1 Solirubrobacteraceae bacterium
ACTGGCTGCACGAACCCGGACGCCGCGACCACGACCGTAAGGTCCGGCCCGACGGGTGCGTCCGTGCAGAACGCCGGTGAGCCGCCCGCGCCACGCGCGGCTGCGTCGGGAACGCAGGCGCCGATCGCCGTGCAGAGGACACCGAGCAAGGCGGCGGCCGCCTTCGCCGCGCTCTACGTCAACTGGACCTATCGCACGCTCGTCGCCCATCAGCGCACCTTGGCGGCGATGGCGGTCGGCGCGGCGCGGCTGTCTGAGCGCCAGGCCGCCGCGAGCGCGCAGCACGACACGACGATCGTGCGCGGGCACATCTATAACCGAGGGCGGGTTGTAGATGTCGCGCCCGACGCGCTGCGATCCGGCTGGTGGGCGATCGTCACGCGCGAGCAGACCGGCGGCAACTCGCAGTACGAAGGACTGTCCGCGGCCTACCACGTGACGCTCGCGCAGCTCGTGCCCGTCCCCGGCGGCTTCGCGGTGGGGCAGTGGCTACCGCAGAGCTGATGGAGGAGGCGGCGGCGCACCGCCTACTCGTTGGCCTGCGCCGAACCTGGCCGCGCGCCTACGCCGCGACGTGGCTCTCGACGCTCATTTGCGCGGCCTGCGGCGCGCTGGCCGGTGGCTCGGCGCAGACGTGGCTTCGCCGGCTGATCGGCGCACGCCTCGAACCGGCGCTCAACGCACCGCCCGCGCCCGGCGACGTGCTCGCGTTGGCGGCGCACAACCTGCCGATCATGGCATGGCCGATCCTGCTCGGCGTCGTCGGCGCGCATCGAAGCGCGGGCTGGCGGCTCGCTGCCGACGTGCTCGTCGGTGTGGCGCTGATCGCCAACACCGCGCCGGTGGGCGCGGCGCTGGCCCTCTACGGGTCTCCCCTGCTCGCCTACCTTCCCCAGCTTCCGATCGAGTGGGCGGCGCTCGCCCTCGGGACGAGCGCCTGGCTCATTCAGCGGCGCCGTCCGCTCGCGCGCAGCGAGGGGATCGCGTTGTTCGCGCTGACCGGCGCGGTCGTGCTCTGCGCGGCTCTCGTCGAGACGGTGGGGGTTCCGCACAGGTGAGGCACGGAGCGTGTAACGGCGGCGAGCTTGAGCTTTGTCCCGGGAACCGGACGTTTGTCGGATAGGAGAACGAAGCGTGCAACGGAAATTGCGAGTAAATTGTCGCCTGGAGAATTGTTCGGCCCTGCTGAAGCATCACGGATGGTCAGGGCCGGGTTGAGAGGTCGAGAATGGATGTTCGAGCTCAAGGGTCATGGAGGAAGCGGCCTGACGGAACAGGACGCCGCTCGACTTTGCCCGCGTCTCGACTGCGCTCGGGGCCGCGCTCGGAGGCCGAGTGGGTCGGACAGCTGCTTGGCGAGTGGCAGGCGCACGAGATCCGTCTGGCGCGCGGCTATCCAGAGTGCCACGACCTCAGCCGGGAGCAGCTCGAGGATCTCTACCAAGAGACGAGCGTCGTCCTGCTCACCCGCCCCTACCAGAGCGAGGAGCACCTGCTCAACGCGCTGCGCATGGGGATCAAACACCGCGCGAAGAACCTGCATCGCGACGAGCGCCGGCGCGGCCGCATCCTCGCGCACAGCGCTCCGGGCATGTATGCGATCGCCGAGGCCGGCGCGGGCGATGATGCGCCCGAGCTCGCGGCGGTCGTGCGCCAGGACCGCCTCATCGTCTCGGAGTTCCTGACCGAGCTGAGCCCCGCCGAGCAACGCGTCTTCTGGCTGCAGGCCGAGGGGATGCAGTATCGGGCGATCGCGCCGGCGCTCGGCCTAGAGGTGAACATCGCAAGAAACGCCTCGCGCGCGGTCGAGCGAAAGCGCGAGCGCTTTCAGTTGCTCTACGACACCGGGCGCCTGTGCGGGTTTCGTGCGGCGACGATCACGGCGCTGCAGAGCGGCCAAGCGACGACCGAGGAGCTCGCCGAGCGCGCGTTTGCGCACCTCGACAGCTGCGCCGCCTGCCGAGCCGAGCACAAGACCAACGCCAAGCGCTTGCGCGGGCGCTTCCAGGGTCAGGCGACGGCGCTGCTGCCGATGCCGGCGCTCGCCGCGCACCTGGGCTGGCTTACGCGCGTCGACGCGCGCGTGCGGTCGTGGCTTGAGCGTCTGATCCCTGGCGGTGTTCCCGGCGGCTCGGGCGGCGCGCGCGAAGGCGCGGTCGCCTTGCTCGCGGGAGGCGGCGCGACCGCCAAGATCGCCGCGACCGTCGCGACGGTGGTCGTCGTTGCGGGAACCACGACGGCGGGCGTCGTGATCGAGCAGGGCGGCCACGGGCAGCACCACCGCCGGGCGAGGCACGCAACCGCCACGCAACATGCGGCTGTTGCCCCCTCGGCGCCGAGCGTGGAGCCGATCATTCGTGCGAGCGCCACCGCCGTCCGTGCGCGCGCGCGCAGCGCACGGGCAGTTCGCAGGGCACGCGCGACGAGCACCCACGAAGCTCGGGCGGTCGCTTCAAGCCGCGAACCCGGCGGCTTCGCCTATCTCGGCGTGCCGAGCTCGCGGCCCGCCGTGGTGGCCAGCGCGAGCGCTCATGTGGCGAGCGCCAGCAGCGCCGGCGGGCAAAGCAGCGGCGGAGGTCAGTTCAGCCCATGAGCAGCGCGACTGAAAACTCGTTGGCCGGTGAGCGCCGCTCGGGGTCAGTACCCACAGATGCCGAGCAGAAGCCGAGCACCACGATGATCGACCGCCGCGCGAGGACCGTGCCGATTGCGGCGATCGCGCTTGCCGGGAGCATCCTGCTTGCGCTGCTCGGGGCGAGCACCGCGTCGGCCGGCGAGTGGATCGAGGTCTCGTGCGTGAACCCCGACCAGTCGACGGCGCCGAGCGAGGGCTGGACGAGCTTTGCGGGCGGCGCGGGCTTCGGCTCGAACAACGGCACGGGCTGCGCCCCGGGGAGCCCGATGTACGCGATCCTCAGCACGGGCGCCGCCGCCAGCGTCGGGTCCAACGAGACGCTCCAATACTCGCCCCCGAGCGGCTCGACGCTCGTCGGCGGCTCGGTCGACGTCAGCTTCTACGCCGACGGCAGCGGCTACAACGCGTCGGGCACCGCCGTCGCCTACTCGCCCAACTACGCCTACGACGGTTCGGACGTGTTCTTCCAGTGCGCCTCGGGCCTGCCGCCGTGCTCGTCCTCGGGCTATGACTTCAGCGGCGTGCTGGGGATACCGAGCGAGCGCGGCGGGAGTCTGTACCTCAGCGCCGGCTGCGGCGGTGCCAGCGGCGCCGTCTGCAACGCAGGCGGCAGCGAAGGCGCCTGGTCGCTGGTGCGCGTGTGGTGGGCGAACCTGCTGCTCGCCAACTCGGCGAGCCCCAGCGCGAGCGGCGTTGGCGGGACGCTGCTGAATCCCGACGCGCATGGCGTCGAGGAACTGGCCTTCACCGCAAGCGACCCCGGTGGCCCCGGCGTCTACGCCGTCACCGCTCAGATCGACGGGAAATCGCTCTACTCTGGCACGCCCGACGCAAACGGCGGGCGCTGCGTCGCGGTCGGCTCGAGCGCCGGCGCGCTGATGTTCGACCACAGCCAGCCATGCCGAACGAGCGAGTCCGTGGACCTGCCGATCAACACGGCAACGGTCGCCGACGGACAACACGTCCTGAAGGTGATCGTCGAGGACGCAGCCGGCAACACGAGCGTCGTCTACGACGGCACGATCACGACGCACAACGCGACGACAAGCTCGCTCGGTGCGCTACCCGGACCTGGCACGACGCAGGCTCTCGGCCTTACCTCGGGCAGTGGCACTCCCAACGGCACCGCCGCGAGCGAGCGCGCGCAACTGCGCCTCGGCCTGCAGCCGGCGATCGCGCGCAGCTTCGCGCACCGGGCGCTGCGCATCGCCGGGCGCCTGCTCGACTCCGTCGGGCACCCGATCGCGGGCGCGAACCTCGACCTCGCCCAGCAGGTAGTCGGTGCGGGAGCCACGCAGCCGCTCGTCCATGTGCGCACGGCGGCCGACGGCTCGTTCGTCGCGGCCATGCCGGCCGGACCATCACGCACGATCACGGTCTCCTATCGCGCCTTCTCCGGCGACGCCGGCTATGCAGCGCAGGCGAGCCTCAAGGAGTCAGTCGGCGCCGGCGTGCAGCTGACCGTCGCGCCGCGGCGGACGGGTGCGAGCGGGACGATCCTGCTGCGAGGCCGCGTCAAGGGCCCGGTGCCGCGGCAAGGGGTGATCGTTGATCTGCTCGTGCATTACCGCGGGCAGTGGGAGCCGTTTCGCACGCCGCGAACCGACGGCTCCGGCCGCTTCGAGGTCGCCTACCAGTTTCAGGGCGCGCTCGGGCGCTTTCCGTTCCGCGCCGAAGTTCCAGCGCATCAGGCCGGGTTCTCCTTCGCGCGCGGGATGAGCGAGGTGGTGGATGTCGCGACGAACTGACGTTCCGCTCGGAGATTCTGCGCTTGTCCTGCTCCTGGCGCTCGCGCTCGCTTTGGCGCTCGCTCCGACGGCGCGGGCCGGCAGCTACCCGATGTATCAGTGCTCGCCGGGAACGCCCACCGTCTCCCCCGGCTGGTCGACCTACGGCTTCCAGACGACTGCGAGCACCGTGCTGTCGAATACGTGCGCGAGCGGCGGCAGCATCGGCAACTACGTGTTCTCGAACGGTCAGGCCGGAGCCGTCACCGAGAGTGGCAGCAGCGGCAGCCAGGTCGGGCTTGCTGTCAACGTGCCGGCCAGCGCTCCCGGCGTGGCGATCCGGTCGATTCACGCCCAGGTGATCGGCTCGTCG
>DATHJQ010000136.1:0-4438 GCA_035286505.1 Solirubrobacteraceae bacterium
CTTGGCCGAGCGCTCTGGAATGTCCAGGAAGCCGGCTATGGCGAGGTCGCAGCCTTGTCGAGGCCGACGATCACCACCACGCTCGCCGAGCCCGCCAGCGACGAGACCGTGCCTTCGATCGGTTGCGCCTGCGTCACGCCCAGCGTCCGCGCCACGCTCTGCGCCTCGGCCTTGTGCCCGCTGACGTACTCGACGACTGTCACCTGATTGGCGCCCGGCGGGTGGCCGTTCAGCGCCGTCGCGCGCGAGAAGCCGTGCTGGGTCAGTTCGCCGGACACGCGATGGGCGAGCCCCGTCGTGCTCGTGCCGTTGAGCACCACCACGTTCGCCTGCGACGGCTTCACCGTGGCAGCAGCGCCATTGCCGGAGGAGCCGCCGGACGCGTTCGTGCTCTGCGCACCCGACTGTTCGAGGCCTCCCGAGGACGTCGTCGCCGTGCCGCTTGCAGACGAGCTTGCGCCCTTGGAGCCGCCGCCCAGCGACACCAGCGCGACCACCAGCACCGCCACGCCGACGATCAGCCCGCCGACGATCAGCAGCGTCGCGCGCGAGGGCGAGCGCCGCTCTGAGCGGTATCGGCGGACTCCCGACTGGGCGCCCTCACCACGGCGCGAACCGGCCGGCGCCGCTGCTGCGCGGCGTGTGCCACCGGCGCGTTGCGAGCTCTCACCTCCACGCACGGGCGCGCCCGTGCCCGCCGCCGCGGTCGACGCGCTCCTGCTCGCGCGCGCGGTCGCCGCCGGCGCGCCGCGTGCCGGCGCCGCCGCCGGGCTCGATGCGGCGCTCGACGGCGCAGGGGGGGCCGGAGGGCGCGACGGCGGGGTCGGCGAACGCGGCGTCGCGCTCCTGGCCGCCGTGGCCGCCGCCGCGGCCGTCGCGGGCGCGGGCGCGCGCGAGTCGGCGTTCACCGCCGGCGATGGCGAACCGGCCGGCGCCGCTGGCGTCGAGCTCGGCTCCTGTGTCGATGCCAGCTGTCCGGGTGCGACCGCCGGAGAGGCGCCGCTCGCGGTCGGGGCCTGAAGCGACGACGGCGAGCGGTTGGCTGCCACGGCTGGAGCGCCCACGGGCCCGGCTGGGCTTGTCGGCTGGCCCGCAGGGCTGGGCACGCCCGGCGCGGCGGGCTGGGCCGGCTGCGCGGACACGCCCGGCGCGGAGGGCGCTGCGGCGGGGACCTCGCCGGCGTCCGGGTTGACGACTGGCGCCGTGGCGCCTGCGGCTGCCGCCGCTGCCGTCGCCGGGGCCATGGCGGGCGCTGGCGTCGCGGGCGCACTTGCAGGCGCAGCGGCAGGCGCGGGCGCCGGTGCCGAGGGCTGGACATGGGTCGCTTGGCCGAGGGGCTGCGCCGGCGACACGGCCGTGGCCGGATTGGTGGCGGCGGTGGCGGGCTGCTGGCCGGTGGCAGGCAGAGCGCGCGCGTTGATCGGCGCGGTGCGCGGCACCGGTCGCACCGATTGGCTCGGCTGCACGGCGGCGCTCGGCTGCTGTATGCGCGCGGCCGCTTCCGCGCTGACACGCTGCTCGTCCTCGGCCGCCCGCTCGGGGGCCCGCCCGGCCCAGTTGCGCAGGCGCTTGAGCTCACGCGCCTGGGAGAAGACCAGCAGCGAGAGGATCGCGATCCCCAGCAGCGCCGCGAACGCTGCGATCGCGCCGGCCTTGGTGAAGTCGCTCGAGAGCGAGAGCGCGAGCGGCGTGGCAGTCATGAATCCCGAGAGTGTATGAGGGCGGCAGGCGCATCGCGCCCGTCACCGTCGAGCGGCCGGTCGACCGGCCGCAGCGGCGCGGCACGCGCCGATCGAGGCTCGACGTGCAGCGCCGACAGCTCGGTCACCTTCGCCGCGAGGCCAGCGGCGTCTCCCTCGAGCACGAGCAGACCGATCTCCGCGAACATCGACTCCACGGCCTGGGCGCCCAGCGGCTCGCGGTCGGCGAGCAAAATCTTCTCCGCGTCCGTCGGCCGGGCGTGCTCGTAGCTGTTGAACAGCTCCTCGTGCAGCTTCTCCCCCGGGCGTCGCCCGACAACCTCCACCTCGATGTCCCGCTCGGGGTCCAGCCCCGACAGCTCGATCATCGCGCGCGCCAGGTCGAGGATGCGCACCGGCTCGCCCATTTCCAGCACGAACACGTCCGCGCCCTGCGCTGGGTAAAGCGACCCCGCCGCGTCGACGCCCGCCGCGCCGGATGCGCTCGCGCCGTCGGCGACCGGCAGCTGGGGCACGCGCCCGTTCTGTCGTGCGTCGCGTCGCGCGCAGGTCAGCGAACCGCTGCGGATGATCAGCTGCACCGCCTCGGGAATCGTCATGAAGTAGCGCGTCATGCGCTCGTCGGTGACCGTCACCGGCCCACCGCGCTCGATCTGGCGGCGAAAGATCGGCACGACGCTGCCCGAGGAGACGAGCACGTTGCCGAAGCGCACCGCCGCGTAGCGCGTCCTCGGGAAGCGCGCCGTGGCGGCCTCCAGCGCGAACTCGGCGAGCGCCTTGGACGCGCCCATCACCGTCGCCGGCTCGACCGCCTTGTCGGTCGACACGAGCACGAAGCAACCGGCCCCGACCTCGCCGGCGATGTGCGCGACGACACGCGTGGCGATCGCGTTGTTGCGCACCGCCTCGACCGGATTGGCCTCCATCAGGCCCACGTGCTTGTAGGCCGCGGCGTGAAACACGACAGTCGGGCGGTGCTCGGAGAAGATTTCGCGCATGCGCTCCTCCTCCTTGCAGTCGGCCAGCACCGCTGAGAGCATCGATGGAGAAACGTGGCGCTCGTCCTCCAGCTCGCGCTGGATCGAGAAGAGGTTGTCCTCGGCGTGGTCGAGCAGCACGATCCGGTGGGGCTCCACGCGCGCTATCTGGCGACACAGCTCCGCGCCGATCGAGCCGCCCGCGCCCGTCACCAGCACCGTCTCGCCGGCGAGATAGGAGCCGACGCGCTCCAGCTCCATCTGCACCGGCTCGCGCCCGAGCACGTCCTCGACGCGGACCTCGCGCATCTGGCGCGCCAGCGCGCCGCGCGTCTGCAGCAGCTCGAACACCGTCGGCAGCGTGCGCACCGGGATGCCTCGCTGGCGGCACTCGCGCACGATCCGCGCGCGCGTCGATCCAGGCGCAGAGGGGATCGCGATGATCACTTCGTCGGGCTCGGAGTCGTCGAGGATGCGCGGCAGGTCGCCTTCGGTGTTGCCGCGCACGCGCACGCCGTCGATGCGCAGGCGGCGCTTGCTGGGATCGTCGTCGACGAAGCCCACCGGCGCGAGGCCGAGCCCGCGGTTGCGCACGATCTCGCGCAGCACCAGGCGCCCGCCATCGCCCGCGCCGGCGATCAGCACGCTGCGCTGGCCCTTGCGCGCGCGACCAAACGCCGCCAGCGGGCGGCGCTCGTAGATGCTGCTGGCGAGCGCTCGCACGCTCACCAGGAACACCAACGCGAGCAACGCGTAGAGCACGATCACCCCGTTGGGCAGCCCGATCGCCGTCGTGCCGTGGCTCGTCGCGCGCTCCACCGGGCGCAGAACCGCCACGGCCACGACCGTCAGCAGCACGATCGCCACGACGCCGCGCGCCACCGCCTCGTAGTCGCGCTGGCCGGAGTAGCGCCAGCGGCGCTGGTAGACGCGCGCCAGGATCAGCACGGGCAGGCTGCCCGCCAGCACCCACCAGATGGTGCGTTCGCGCAGGTGCACGTAGTAGGCGTTCGGCCCGTTGTTGAAGCGCAGCTCGAACGCGAGGTAGTACGCGAGCGCGACCAACACCCCGTCCACCGCCAGCTGAGGCAGCGCGTGACGGTGCACGGGGAGGGCCGCCGAGCGGATCCGTCGGCGCATTCGCTGGATTGTAAGCGGCGCCAGGCGGTTAAGAGCCCTCAGCGCCCGCCATCGGGCGAGACGAGCAGATCGACCAGCACGCGCGGATCGCGCCGCACCCGGACCGATCGCTGTTCGGTCCTCGATCGGTCGGCCGCCGCGAAGTCCCGCGCGCGCCCACCAAGCTCAAGCTCCTCGGCGGCCCCGAGCCTGCGCAAGCGGCCCTCGGCGATCAGCCGCTCGTCGACCGCGCCCAGGCGACCCTCGAAGGTCGTGTACACCGGAACGCCCAGCGCGACGGCCTCGCGGTTCATCGTCCCCCCGGCGGACACCACCAGGTCGGCGAACGCGATCAGCGACTGCGCGTCGATCGCACGCTGCGGCACGACGAAGCCCGGCACCCCGACGAGCTGTTTGCGCTGCGAGGCCACGCGCGGCAGCACCACCGGCTGCATGCCGTCCTCCGCCGCCGCCACGCGCAGGCGCTCCAGCACGCGCGCGAACAGGTCGTTCTCGAAGCGGTGGTACAGCGAGACCTCCGGCGGCGTGCGCACGACCACGATCGGACGCTCGCGGTCCAGCGACAGCTCCCGCAGCACCGCCTCGTCGGGCTCGAAGTCCGCCAGGTAGTACTCCTCCTTC
>DATHJQ010000137.1:0-3546 GCA_035286505.1 Solirubrobacteraceae bacterium
GGCCGGCGACCGGATGCACTTCCAGCGAGGAGCCGACGCACAGCAGCACGTCGGCGCTTTGGCACATCGCCTGCGCGCGCGACAGCGCCGCGGCCGGCAGCAGCTCGCCGAACAGCACGACGTCGGGCTTGATCGCGCCGCCGCAGGGCGCGCAGCGCGGAACGCCCTGCTCGTCGGCCGCGAGCAGCTCGCGGGTGCGCTGCAGCGAGACGCTGGCGCCGCAGTCCGGGCAGGAGCAGCTGGCGATGCTGCCGTGCACCTCGACGAGCTCACGCGTGCCCGCCCGGCGGTGCAGCGTGTCGATGTTCTGCGTGATCACGCCGTCGAGCAGGCCGCGCCTTTCGAGCTCGACCAGCGCGTCATGTGCGCCGTTGGGCCGCTTGTCGCCGAGCGTCGCGAAGCGATCGCCGTAGAAGCTCCAGAAGCGCACCGGATCGCTGCGAAAGGCGTCGATGTGCGCCACCTCCATCGGGTCCACGCGCTCCCACAGGCCGGTGCGCGGCGTGCGGAAGTCGGGAATGCCCGAAGGCACCGAGATGCCCGCGCCGGTCAGCGCGACGACCGAGCACGCGTCGCGCACGAGCGCCGCCAGGCGTGCGACCGCGGCCTCCGTGTCGGCCGTGTAAAGAGAGGTCATGCGCCTCTACGCGAACTGCGTATAACCATGGCTATCGCGCTCGGCAACTAGACACACACCCTCTCGGCCATCCGCCGCACATCCATGTCCGCACCTGCTGCCCGCGCTCATCGGCCCTGGAAACGCGGCGCGCGTTTGGCGAGGAAGGCGGCTATGCCCTCTTTGGCGTCCTCGCTGGCGAAGATCTCGGCGAAGGCGCGCTTCTCGTCCTCGATGCCCGCGTCCAGGTCGCCGGCGGCGGAAACGCTCTTGATCTGCGCCATCGCCAGCGGCGCGGCCTGCGCGAGCCTGCGCGCCCACGCCAGCGCCGTGTCGAGCAGTTCGTGATCCTCCACGACGCGGTTGACGAGGCCGAACTCGAAGGCTTCGTCGGCGAGCATGGGGTCACCCACGAGGTTCATCTCCAGCGCCTTGTTGGCCCCCACCAAGCGCGGCAGGCGCTGCGTGCCGCCGAAGCCGGGGATGATCCCCAGCTTGATCTCGGGCTGGCCGAACAGCGCCGAGCGCGCGGCGATGCGCACGTCGCAGGCCATCGCCAGCTCGCAGCCGCCGCCGAAGGCCAGGCCGTTGACCGCGGCGATCGTCGCGATGCCGCCCGAGCCGAGCTCTTTGAACAGCGCGTGCGTCTCTGCGATCAGCGTCTCGCCGGCGGCCGCGTCCATCGTGGTGAACGCCTTGATGTCCGCGCCGGCGGAGTACAGGAACGGGTTGGACGAGGCGATCACCAGCGCACGCACGCCGGACTGCTTGACCTGCTGCCAGACCTTGTCGAGGTCGCCGGCGACCTGCGGTGAGATCGAGTTCATCTGGCCGTTGGCCAGCCAGGCGATCGCCACGCCGTCCTCGCGCGTCTCCAGCTTGATCACCTCGGCCGGCTGCTCGGCGTCGGGCTGCGGGTAGGCGTAGAAGCCCTGGCCGGTCTTCTGCCCCAGGCGCCCCTGCGCGACCAGCCGGCGCAGGATGGTCGGCGGCGTGAAGCGCTCGCCGTGGCGCTCCTGCACGCCCTCCATGCGCTCCAGCACGGTGTCCAGCCCTTCGGAGTCGGCGCGCATGAACGGCGGCAGCAAGCCGCGGCGCGGATCCAGGCCTGCTCCGGCCATCATCCCGAAGTCGATGTCGCGGTGGGTGGCCACGCCCTCCTCGAGCACCAGGCACGCCTCCAGGAAGGTCTTCAGCGACATCAGCTCGACGAGCTCTGCGATGTCGGGCTCGGCGTCGCCTGAGAGCGCCGGCTCGCCGTCGGCGTTGTAGAAGCCGTTGCCGCCCGTCTTGGCCCCGAGCCTGCCTTCGGAGACGAGCTTCTGCATGCCCTTGGGGACATAGAAGCGTTCGTCGCCGTAGGACTCCAGCAGGTGTTCGGCGACGTGCAGCACCGTGTCCAGCCCGAGCAGGTTGATCAGCTGGTAGGGGCCGATCGGGATCACGCCGGCCGAGCCCAGCCCCTCGTCGATCTTCTTGATCGAGAGGTCCTTCTCCTCCTGCTCGCGCCAGACCTCGGCGCTGCCGGAGTTGAGGATGCGGTTGACGACGAAGCCGGGCACCTCGGCGCAGGTGATCGGCTGCTTGCGGATCGCCTGGGCGAACGTGACGGCCGCGCTGACGGTCTCGGCGGAGGTCTCCTCGCCCTCGACGATCTCGATCAGCGGCATGATCGAGGCCGGGTAGAAGTAGTGAAAGCCGATGACCCTGTCCGGACGCAGCGTCGCGTCTGCGATCTCGGTGATCGACAGCGAGGAGGTGTTCGACGCGAGGATCGCGTGACCCGGCGTGGCGGCGTCGAGCTGGGCGAAGACGGCCTGCTTGATCTCCATCTTCTCGGGCACCGCCTCGATCACGATGTCCACGTCGCCGAAGGCCGCGTAGGACGTCGTGCCGTCGATGCGCCCGACGATCTGCTCGATCTGCTCGGCGGCCTGCTCGGCGGTGATCTTGCCCTTCTCGGCGAGTTTGCCGAGCTGGCCCGTCGTAACGTTGCGCGCCTCGTCGAGTCCCGCCTGCACGAGCGTGTCGTCGATGTCCTTGAGCACCACGGGGATACCCGCGGCGGCGATCGTCTGGGCGATCTGTCCGCCCATCGTCCCGGCGCCCACGACGGCGGCTTTGAACACGAACATGTCTTTGGTGTCTCCTCTTCTGGCTAGGGTTGCCGGAGCCTAGCGTTCGCCGGCCCGCCACCGCACCTCTCGGGGTGCGCGCGGGTTGCGTGCTTAGGAAGGCGCAAGCACTATCGGGGGTAGGAGGCAGACATGACCCACTCACAAGAAGTCGTCAAGGACTCGACCCGCGAAGCTCGCCGCCGGCCCGGCCGGCGCCGGATACCTGCAGCCCTGGGGCTGACGTTGGCTGTGCTGGCATTGCTGGCCGCATCGGCGGCCGCCGCGCAGGCGGCGGGCCCGGCCAAAGCGAACACGAACGGCGCCCGCGAAGTGGGCTACGCCTCGGCCGTGCTCACGGGGACGGTCAACCCCAACGGAAGCGACACGTCCTACTACTTCCAGTACGGGCTGACGAAAGCCTACGGCTCACAGACGGCGATCGCGGACGCCGGAGCCGGCGACAAACAGGTGCAGGTGCGCCTGGCGATCGGCGGCCTGCAGCCGCTCACCGTGTACCACTACCGGCTCGTCGCGGTCAACAGCGCCGGCGCGACGATCGGCGACGACGAAAAACTGCTGACGACGAAGATCCCGCTGTCGCTGGCGATCCTCGCCTCGCCAAACCCCGTGCCGTTCGGCGGCCTGGTCACCGTGCAGGGCACGCTCTCGGGCACCGACAACGCCCAACGCGCGGTCGCGCTGCAGGCCAACTCGTTCCCCTTCACGGGGGGCTTTCAGAACGTCGGCAACCCCCAGCTGACCTCGGCGACGGGAGGCTTCAGCTTCACGCTGCTCAGCCAAGAACAGTCCACG
>DATHJQ010000138.1:0-3856 GCA_035286505.1 Solirubrobacteraceae bacterium
CCGAAGATCTCCTGCGCCGTGCGCGGCGTCAGCTGCGTGAGGATCTCGGCGCACTGAATCAGCCGCGCCCCGAGCACCGGATGCTCCAGATAGGCGCACGCCTCGGCCAGCGAGGAGATCGCGTACGTCCGCGACATGGAGCTCTGCCCGAGGCCGGCGATCTGCGGAAACACGAACCACATCCAATGACTGCGCTTGCGCCCGGCTCGCAGCTCGGACACGGCGCGCTCGTAGGTGCCAGCTTCGTCCTGGGCTATCTCGAAGCGAGCCAATGAAAATCGGTCTCCCACGATTCACCGCGCAGGCAGCTCGAGCGCCGGCTCCGGCATGTCCCGGTGACGGTCCGGGAAGCGCATGAGCCCAGCCAATCAGATCCGCAAGCGCCACAACATCCGGCCAGCCGCCCGCCCACGGGCGCAGCTGCGTGCAGTTACACTGATCGTGTCTCATTTTGTCGTCGAGACGGTCAGGGAGGTCTGGTGAAACGCGCACTTCCAGCGACGCTCGCCGTGGCAGCCGCGCTGTTTGCGGCGAACATGCTCGCCGTGGCCGTAGCGGAAGCGCCGACCGTCACTCCGCTGCGCACGATCAGCGTCCAAGGCGTCGCGCGGGTGCCGATCGGCCAGTTCGACAACGCAGCCGCGGCGACTGCGACCTACCGCGAAGGCATGGCCGGCGCGGTGACAGACGCGCAGAGCAAGGCCGGCTTCCTCGCAGGCAAGGTCGGCGCGACGATCGGCGCCGTGCAGAGCGTCGCCGAAGGCGGCGGCTACATAACGTGCACGGGCGGCGGTGAATCCAGCTACGTCGAATACGAAGGCGAGGAACCCGACTTCGGCTCGGCGCCCACACCGCTCCCAGCGCCGGCGGCGGCCGTCGCCCCTAGGGCAACGGGGGTGCGCCGGGCGAGGCCGAGGCGCGTGAGGCACCGGCGACCGACCGCGAAGAAGGCCACGGCCGTGACATGCACGCTGACGGCCCAGGTCTCGCTCGTCTACGCGCTGAGCTAGCACTCGCCGGTGTCGCCCGGCCGCAGCCTGATCTACTCGATGGGAGTCTCGCTGGAGCTCGTCGAGCAGCGCACGTTCGGCTCTCGCGTGGTCTACCTTCGCTACCGCGCTGCGCCGACGGCCTCGCGCGCGAGCTGATCGGCGTCGCCACGCATCGGCCTTCGGGCGGCGCCTAGGGCGACCGAGCCGGCACCTCGCGCGTGATGCAGTGGATGCTGCCGCCGCCGAGCAGTATCTCGCGGGCCGGCACGCCGACGATCGTGCGCTCGGGATGGCATCGCTGAAGCAGCTCGGCCGCCTCGTCGTCGTGTCGCTCGTCGAGCAGTGGGAAGACCACGCGGTCGTTGCCCACGTAGTAGTTGACGTAGGACGCGGCCATCCGGTCGCCCTCGCAACGTCGCAACGCAGCCTCGGACGCCTGAACCGCGGTCGCCTCCTCAGCGGCGATCGTCAGCGGCCCCGGCGAGGGGGCGAGGACGACCTCGAGCTCCCGGCCGCGCGCGTCGCGCGCGCCTCGCAGCCGCTGCAGCGCGTCGAGCGAGATGGCGTGCTGCGGGTCGGAGCGGTCCTCGCTCCAGGTGAGCATGACCAGGCCCGGGCGCACGAAGCAGGCGAGGTTGTCGACGTGCCCGTCGGTCTCGTCGTTGAACACGCCCAGGCCGAGCCAGATGACCTTCTCGGTCCCCAGGTAGTCGCACAGCACCCGCTCGATCTGACCGCGGCAGAGATCGGGGTTGCGGTTGACGTTGAGCAGGCACTCTTCGGTGGTGAGAACGGTGCCCTCGCCGTCCACGTGAATCGAGCCGCCCTCGAGCACGATCGGAGCGCGATAGCGCTCGGCCCCTTCGACCTCGAGCACCTTGCGCGCGAGGCGTTCGTCGCTGTCCCACGGTCGATAGAGGCCCCCTTTCAGCCCGCCCCATGCGTTGAAGCGCCAGTCGACGCCACGCAGGCGACCGGCTGGATCGACGACGAAGGTCGGTCCGGTGTCGCGCGCCCAGGCGTCGTCACTGGAGAGCTCGACGACCCTGATCGGCGGCGAGAGCATGGATCGGCAGCGTTCGAACTGCGCGTCCGACACGGCCATGGTCACCGGGTCGGACACGTTGATCGCCTCGGCCACGGCGGCGTATGCACGCTGCGCGGGATCGGCCTGCAGGCGCCAGTTGTCGGGGCGCTCGGGCCACGCCATCCAGCATCCCGCGTGCGGCTCGTGCTCGGCGGGCATACGAAAGCCGTCGGCGGCTGGAGTCGAGGCGATCGTCGCGCTCATGGGCTGCGAGCACGGTACAAGCTGCGCACGCGCCGCGAGCGAGGCCGTCTCGCGCCATCGACGCAGCGCCGGCGCGGCTTGGCGCACGACTAAGCTCGGTGGCGTGGAGCCACCGGCCCGCGTCATCACAGCTTTCGATCCACCTGCCTCCCCGGCCGCGACGGACGCGTCCTACAGCAGCATCGTGCGCATCGGCGCCGTGCAGGAGCGCTGGCATGCCGACCACGAGGAGCACGAGGCGGCGCTCGCGTCGGGCATCGTCGCCGCAGCCGCCGAGGGCGCGCAGCTGGTCTGCCTGCAGGAGCTCACGCTCACCCGCTACTTCGCGGTGGACGCGGGCGGGCCCGCGGCGGGCGGCGTCGAACCGGAGGAGCTTCCCGGCGGCGCGACCCACCGCTTCGCCGCGCGCATGGCCGCGCAGACCGGGACGCATGTGCACGCCTCGCTGTATGAGCGCGCCGAGCGCGGCGACGGCCTCGGCTTCAACACGGCGATCGTCGTGGCGCCCGACGGGGGGCTGGTCGCGCGCACGCGCAAGCTCCACATCCCCGTCACCGCGGGCTACCACGAGGATCGCTACTTTCGCGCCGGCCCGAGCGAGGACGACGCCTATCCGGTCGTGGGCCTTGCGGGCGCGCAGTTCGGGCTGCCGACGTGCTGGGACCAGTGGTTCCCCGAGCTTGCTCGCATCTACGCGCTGGGCGGCGCGGACGTGCTCGTGTATCCGACGGCGATCGGATCCGAGCCCGAGCATCCGGGCTTCGACACCGAGCCTCTGTGGGAGCGCGTGATCATCGGCAACGCGATCGCCAACGGCCTGTTCATGGTCGCCGTCAACCGCATCGGCCACGAGCCGCCGCTGCGCTTCTATGGCTCGTCGTTCATCTGCGACCCGTACGGGCGAAAGCTCCTGCAGGCGCCGCGTGACGAGCCGGCCGTGCTGGTCGCCGACCTGGACCTCGGGCAGCGGCGCGACTGGCTCGAGCTCTTCCCGTTCCTGGACACGCGCCGCCCCGACGTCTACGCACGCCTGGCCGAGCAGCCGACCGGACGCAGCTGACCAGCTCTTCTCCGGCCGTGCTGCCGGACTTCCCTGGGTGGCTAGCGGGAGTTCAGCTCGACGGCGGGCAGCCCGTCCAGGCTCGCGCCGTTGTTCTCGCGCTGGTAGTTGCGCAGGGCCTCTTCGCCACCAACGCGCACCTTCTTCTGAGCCCACGCGTCGGCGTGCGGTCGCAGGCCCTCAAAGCGCATCAGCGGCACTCCGTAGCCGCACGAATCGGCGATCCGTGTGACGTTCGCCAGCACGACCGCGCGCCGGGCGCCGGCCACCGCCGGCTGCTCGAACGCGCAGCGCTCAACCAGCCCCGCGAAGCGCTCATCGTCGGCGAGGATCACCTCGGCGCGCGCGTGCAGGCGCACGATGCGCGGCGGACCGTCGAAGGCGCACAGCATGATCACCAGGCGTCCGTTCTCGCGCAGGTGCGCGATCGTCTCGGCGCCGCTGCCGATCATGTCGAGGTAAGCGACCTTGTCCGACGCCAGCACGCTGAGGGTGCCGATCGGGCCCTTCGGT
>DATHJQ010000139.1:0-11694 GCA_035286505.1 Solirubrobacteraceae bacterium
GCCGCCCACGAAGTGGCCTACCGGGCCGGTCCAGAGCCACGTCTCCAGACGCCTGGGCGGGCTTGCGCGGCGGTGGGTCCTCACGAGGCGGCACGGTATCGTGGCGTCGGTGACCGATGCGCTGCAGACGACCGTCGCCGAGCTGCCCGAGTCGCGCGTGCGCGTGCGCGTTCAGGTCGCCCCCGATGAGGTCCAGCGGCGCCTGGAGGGTAAGGCTCGCCAGCTTGGACGCGAGCTCAAGCTGCCGGGGTTTCGGCGCGGCAAGGTGCCTGCGCCGCTGGTCATCCAGCGTGTCGGGCGCGACGCCGTGCTCGACCAGGCCGTGCGCGACGCGCTCGCCGGCTGGTACGCGGCGGCGATCCAGGACGCTCGGATCGTGCCCGTCGGCGACCCGCAGCTGGACCTGTCCGATCTCCCGGCCGAGGGCCAGGAGCTGGAGTTCTCGATCGAGATCGGCGTGCTGCCGAAGGCCGAGCTTGGCGACTACGACGGGCTGGAGGTTCCCCGCCGCGAGGCGTCCGTCGACGAGCGTCAGGTCGAGCAGGAGATCGACGCCGTGCGCGAGCGCTTGGCCAAGCTCGAGACGGCCGAGCGAGCCGCCGCCCAGGGCGACTTCGTCGTGATCGACTACGTCGGCTCGCTGCCAGCCCCACAGCAGGACGACGTGGATGAGGGGCAGGAGGCCGAGCTTGTGCCCTTCGCCGGCGGCGAGGGTCGCGACCAGCTGATCGAGCTCGGCGCCGGCAACCTGATTCCGGGCTTCGAGGAGGCGCTCGTCGGCGCCAGCGCCGGCGAAGAGCGTGCGGTAGAGCTCACGTTCCCGTCCGACTATCCCAACGAGGAGCTGGCCGGTAGCCAGGCGACGTTCGCGGTGACGGTCAAGGAGGTCAAGCTCAAGCGGCTGCCCGACGTCGACGAGGACCTGGCGATCGACGTGGGTTTCGACAGCGTGCAGGAGCTGCGCGAGGACATCCGCGCGCGGCTGCTCGAGGCCGACGAGGCGCGCGTCGAGGAGGAGTTCCGCGAGGCCGCGCTCGATGCGGCCGTCGCGCATGCGACCGTGCCGGTGACGCCGCAGCTGGTCGAGTCCAGGGCGCGCGAGATGTGGGAGCGCATGCTGCATTCCCTGTCGCACCGCGGGATCACGCGCGAGGCCTACCTGCAGATCGCCGGGCGCGAGGAGGCCGAGGTGGTCGCGGAGATGCAGGCCGACGCCGAGCAGGCGCTGCGCCGCGAGGCCGTGCTGACTGCGATCGTGGACGCCGAGCGGATCCGCCCGACCGACGCGCAGGTGCTGCAGGCGCTGGCGCCGGTCGCCGAGCGCGAGGGGCTCGAGCCCGACAAGCTGCTGGGCGACCTGCGGGCCAACGGGCGCTTGGAGGAGCTCAGCGAGGATCTGGCGGCGCGCATGGCCGTCGAGCTCGTCGCCGAGCGCGCCAAGCCGATCTCAGTCGCCCAGGGGCAGGCGCGCGATGCCCTGTGGACGCCCGGTCAGGAGGACGAGTCGCCACAGGCCGTCGCCGGTGGATCGGGATCGGGCGCCGGCAAGCTGTGGACGCCGACCGGAGAGCGATCGGCCAGCTAGCCTCTAAAGGAATCTGCAAGGCGACGCGAAAC
This sequence comes from Solirubrobacteraceae bacterium, assembly GCA_035286505.1. Classification (GTDB taxonomy): domain Bacteria; phylum Actinomycetota; class Thermoleophilia; order Solirubrobacterales; family Solirubrobacteraceae; genus Palsa-744. The sequence continues at coordinate 1,618 of DATHJQ010000139.1, forward strand.
CAAAGCGAGGACTATGAGCCCACTTGTTCCAATGGTCGTAGAGCAGACCTCGCGCGGTGAGCGAGCGTTTGACATCTACAGCAGGCTGCTCAACGAGCGGATCATCTTCCTCGGCACGCCCGTCGACGACCAGATCGCCAACCTGATCGTCGCGCAGCTGCTGCACCTGGAGTCCGAGGACCCCGAGAAGGACGTCTCGATCTATATAAATTCACCGGGAGGCTCGGTGTACGCGGGGCTGGCGATCTACGACACCATGCAGTTCATCAAGCCCGACGTGCAGACGATCTGCGTCGGCATCGCGATGTCGATGGGCGCCCTGCTGCTCGCCGGCGGCGCCGAGGGCAAGCGCATGGCGCTGCCCAACGCCAAGATCCTGATCCACCAGGTCTCCTCCAGCTTCGAAGGGCAGGCCACGGACATCGAGATCCACGCCAAAGAGATCATCGACGTGCGCAAACGGCTGGACGAAATCATCGCCAAGCACACCAACAAAGACCTCGCCGTGGTCAGCAAAGACACCGATCGCGACTACTTCATGTCCTCCGAGGAGGCCAAGGAGTACGGAATAATCGACCGCGTGATCTCCGAGCATTGAGATAGCTGGCGATGGCACGGCCGACAGACTCCAACGAGCAGCTGCTGTGCAGCTTCTGCGGCAAGTCCCAGCGACAGGTCAAGAAGCTGATCGCCGGACCCGGCGTGTACATCTGCGACGAGTGCATCGATCTGTGCAACGAGATCATCGACGAGGAGCTGTCCGCGCCGCCGGCGTTCGACCTGGAGAACCTGCCCAAGCCGAGGGAGATATACGAGGTGCTGGACGAGTACGTCGTCGGCCAGGACCCCTCCAAGCGCACGCTGTCGGTCGCCGTCTACAACCACTACAAGCGCGTTCAGATGATGATGTCCGGCGAGACGGACATCGAGCTGCAGAAGTCCAACATCCTGCTGCTCGGCCCAACCGGCTGCGGCAAGACGCTGCTCGCGCAAACGCTCGCGCGAATCCTCAACGTTCCCTTCGCGATCGCCGACGCCACTGCGCTGACCGAGGCCGGCTACGTCGGCGAGGACGTCGAGAACATCCTGCTGAAGCTGATCCAGGCCGCCGACTACGACGTCAAGAAGGCCGAGACGGGGATCATCTACATCGACGAGGTCGACAAGATCGCGCGCAAGGCCGACAACCCGTCGATCACGCGCGACGTCTCCGGCGAGGGCGTGCAGCAGGCGCTCTTGAAGATCCTCGAGGGCACGCAGGCCTCCGTGCCGCCGCAGGGTGGGCGCAAGCATCCCCACCAGGAGTTCCTGACGATCGACACGACCAACGTGCTGTTCATCTGCGGCGGCGCCTTCGCCAACCTCGACAAGGTCATCGAGCGGCGCATCGGCCACAAAGGCGTCGGCTTCGCGGCGGCGATCGAGGCGAAAGCCGAACGCGACCAAGGCGAGGTGTTCGAGCACTGCCTGCCCGAGGATCTGATCGAGTACGGGCTGATCCCCGAGTTCATCGGACGCCTGCCGGTCGTCTCCGCCGTACACCAGCTCACGCGCGAGGATCTCGTGTCGATCCTAGTCGAGCCGCGCAACGCCCTGGTCAAGCAGTTCCAGCGGTTCTTCTCCTTCGACGGCATCGAGCTGGTGTTCTCCGAGGACTCGCTCACGGCCGTCGCCGAGAGGGGCCTCGCGCGCGAGACCGGCGCGCGCGGACTGCGCTCGATCATCGAGGAGATCCTGCTGGAGGTCCAGTTCGAGCTGCCCTCGCGGCGCGACGTGAAGAAGTGCGTCGTGACCAAGGAGACCGTCGAGAAGGGACTCACGCCGACGCTCGTCACCGAAGCGGCGCCGGAAGACGAGCAGGACTCCTCCCTGCGCGAGGAGTCGGCCTAGCCGCAGCGCGGCGCACGCTGCCGCCGGCGCGAGGCGCGGGCTCCCGCACGCGCACCGCGCTCGCTAGTATCGCCCTGTGTCCAAGCGCCTGCAGCCCAAGTCGCGCCTGAAGCGCACCGCCGGCGCGGTGCCGTGGCTCGCGATGGCCCGCGGGGCGATGATCGTCAGCAAGCGCTGGAACGCGCTGTCGGGCAAGGAGCGCGCGCGCCTGGCCGAGCTCGTGCGCCAGTCGCGCGGACGCGTGAGCAACCTCAGCGTCAAGCAGCGCTTGGAGCTGCGCAGGCTGGCCGGCAAGCTGGACCTCAAGGGCATGACCGGCGAGCTCTCCTCGCTGTGGCGGGGCGGACGCGGTCGTCGCGGACGAAAGCGCCGCTGAGCGCGCCGCTGATGCCTGACTTCGCCACGGGCGAGTGAGCGCAGCGATGGCCGAGGAGGAGCTCGACAGCCTGTCCACGCGCGAGCTGCACGACCGCGCCGTGCACCGCGCCGAGCGCCATCTCGACGTCAAGTTCTTCTGGCGGCTGCTGCAGCTGATCCCGGCCGCAGAGACGCTCAGCGGCGACGCGGGCGAGGGCGACTACGACATCCAGTCCTCCAAAGGGCTGATCTCCGACGCTCTGCACAGCGGCGACGGCGCGCTCGGCGAGGCGCTGCGACCCGTCTTCATCGACTACCTGCGCGAGCACCCAGACGCCTAGTGCCCCCCGCCTGGAGCGAGGCGCGGGCCGAAGCGCACCTGCGCTCGCTGGAGCTGTTCGGTATGCGCTTCGGGCTGGACCGGATGCGTCGGATGATGACCGCGCTCGGCGCGCCGCAGCGGCGCTACGACACGATCCACGTGGTCGGCACCAACGGCAAGACCTCCACCACGCGGATGGTTGCGGCGATCCTTCAGCGCCACGGCCTGCGCACCGCGGCCTACACCTCGCCGCACCTGATCTCCTATCGCGAGCGCCTGCAGGTGGGCGAGCGCGACATGTCAGCGGACGCCTTCGCCAAGGCGATCGCCCGCGCGGTGTCGGCGGCCGAGCGCGTCAACCGCACGCTCGCGGGCGACGACCACGTGACGCAGTTCGAACTGCTGACCGCCGCGGCGCTGTGGCAGATCGCCGAGCAGGGCGTGCAGGTGGCGGTCGTCGAGGCCGGCCTGGGCGGTCGCTACGACGCCACGGCCGTTATCGACTCGCGCCTGACGGCGTTGACGAACGTGGGTCTCGAGCACACGCGCTGGCTCGGGCCGACGCTGCGCGACATCGCCGAGGAGAAGCTCGCCGTCGTTCGCCCGGCGACCACGCTCGTGCTCGGAGCGGGCCTCGCCGACGAGGCGCTGGCGGTCGCCGAGCGAGTGGCAGGCGAGCGGGGCGCCCGCGTGGTCGTCGCGCCGCATTCGGACGGCGGCGCGCCCCTCGGCGCGGCCGGCGAGTTTCAGCAGCGCAACTTCGCGCTCGCGCGAGTCGTCGCCGAGACCTATCTGCGGGAGGCGGCGATACCGGTGCGCGAGGAGGCGGTGCGCGAGGCGGCGACGGCGACGCAGGTGCCCGGGCGCCTGCAGGTGGTGGGCCACGACCCGCTGACCGTGCTCGACGGCGCGCACAACCCGGCTGCGGTGCAGGCGCTCGTGCAGGCGCTGCCCGGCGTTGTCGGCGAGCGGCCGCTGGCGCTCGTGCTGGGCGTGCTCGAGGACAAGGACGCCGTGGGCATGCTCGGCCCGCTGCTGGCGACGGCGCGGCGCGCGTGGTTCAGCGCCCCGCCGAGCGAGCGCGCGCTGTCGCCTGCGGCTCTGCAGTCGCTGGCGCGCCAGCTGGGCTTCGAGCGCGCGGTTTGCCAGCCGAGCCCCGCCCGCGCGCTCGCAGAGGCCCGGCGTTGGGCGTCTGAGCGAGGCGGCGCGGTGCTCGCGACGGGTTCGGTGTACCTGGTCGGCGACCTGCTCGGCGCCCTCGCCGCGCAGCGTGCGGCGGAGGACTCAGGCGATGCCCGGCGAAGGGCGGCATCGTGAACCACGACGGACCTTCGGTGCTGACGATGATCGGCGCGGTGGCGCTGATCGTCGCGCTGGTGATCCTCGTGTTCTTCGCGGCCGGTTACGGTTTTGGCCGCCTCTTTCTCTAAACTCGGCCGGCCGATGCTCACCCTCGCATACTTCGGAATCGAAAGCAGCGGCCTGAACCTGGTCGTCGATCTTTTGATCCTGTTCATCGTCGTCCTCTACCTCTCGCTGATCTACTGGACGTACGCCGACGCGAGACGCAGGATCCTCGATCCGATGCTCGTCGGCTGCGCCACGGCGGCGTCGCTGTTCCCGTTCGTCGGCACGATCGTCTACATGATCCTGCGCCCGCCCGAGTACCTGGATGACGTGCACGAGCGCGAACTGGAGATGCAGGCCGCCGAGGCGCGGCTGCACGAGCTCGACCATTCGCTGTGCCCGCATTGCGACTACCGCGTCGAGCGCGACTTCGTGCGCTGTCCGAGCTGCTTGCACAAGCTCAAGGAGCGCTGTGTCAACTGCTCTCGCCCGCTCGACCAGGCGTGGACCATCTGTCCCTACTGCGAGACCGAGGTCGCGCCCGCCGCGCCCGCTCGTCGCACGCGCCGCCGGCGCACGCAGGCGGCGATCGACGCCGAGGAGGCGCAGCTGGCGGCGTCGACCAGGCCCGAGACCGCGCGTGCCAAGGCGGCGCGTGAGCGCTCCGAACGCGAGGCGGCGACGGTCATCGAGGCCGACGTCGTCGACGAGGACGGCGACGAGCAGGACACGCTCGCCGCGGCCGAGCCGGCGCAACGGTCGCGCAGCGCCCGCGCGAGCACCAGCTCCAGCCGCCGCGCGCGGCCCAGCACCTAGATCCGCAATCCAGCAAAGGAACCCATGGACCGCACGTTGATCCTTGTAAAGCCCGACGCGTTCGCGCGCGGGCTGTCCGGCGAGATCATCGCCCGCTTCGAGCGCAAGGGCCTTGAGATCGTGGCGCTGCGCAGCATGACGGTGGACCGCGAGCTGGCCGAGCGCCACTACGCCGAGCACGCCGAGCGCCCGTTCTTCGGCGAGTTGGTCGACTTCATCACGTCGGGCCCGATCGTGGCGATGGTGCTCGAGGGGGTCGACGCGGTCAGGGCGGCACGTCAGGTGATCGGCGCGACGAACCCGCTGGAGGCGACGACCGGCTCGATCCGCGGCGACTTCGCGATCGAGGTTGGGCAGAACATGGTGCACGGCTCGGACTCGCCCGAGTCGGCGGCGCGCGAGTCCAAGCTGTTCTTTCCCGACTCCTGAGGCGCCGTCGCCGCGCAGCTTTCACTGGTTCTCGCTTCGCGCTCGCCGCAGCGGCGAGCGCTGCTGGCGCGCCTTGGAGTGACGTTCACCGTCACGGCCTCCGACGCGCCCGAGCTGCAGTACGGTGGGGACCCCGCGCAGGTGGCCGTCGAGAACGCGCTGCGCAAGGCGCGCGCCGTGCACCGCGCGGGAGCGGCCGAGGCGGTGATCGGCTGCGACACGATCGTCGTGCTCGACGGAAAGATCTACGGCAAGCCGCCCGATGCGGCCGCGGCGCGCGAGACGCTGAGCGCGCTGGGCGGGCGCACGCACGAGGTGCTGAGCGGGCTGGCCGTGCTGCTGTGCGACGGCCGGTCGCCCGTCGAGCAGCGGACGGCCGTGGCGCGCACGAAGGTCACCTTCCGGCCGGTCGACTCCCAGCTTCTGGACTGGTACGTCGCGACCGAGGAGTGGCGCGACCGCTCGGGCGGCTATGCGATCCAGGGCGCCACCGGGGCGAAGCTTGCGGTGGCGATGGACGGCGAGGAGGACAACGTCGTCGGCCTGCCGCTGACGACCCTGCTGGAGCTGTATCCGGAGCTTTCGAGGATTGATTGAAGGCGCCTTCGGCGCCGGGACGGAGTGCGTGGAGGCGACGCACCGCGACGCACCACGATCCAGCGCTTTTCCCCTGCAAAAGCGCTGGCGGTCCTATCGGCAGGCGAAGTGCGTTCGCTACACTGCCCCACCGGGCAAGCCTCAGATCGCCGATCGGCCGGCTACTTGCAGCCGAGGGCATCGCCGGCCATCTTCGGCGGTGATGCGGGTCGAGGCCGACTGCACCTTCCTTCTCATAAATGGGCATCTTCAGCTATCTGACAGGTTTCGGCGGCCGCGACATGGCCGTCGACCTTGGGACGGCGAACACGCTCGTCTACGTCCGCGGGCGCGGCATCGTGCTGTCGGAGCCGAGCGTCGTGGCGATCGACTCGCGCACCGGCGAAGTGCACGCGGTGGGCATCGAGGCAAAGCGCATGCTCGGGCGCACGCCCGGCACGATCCAGGCGATCAGGCCGCTGAAGGACGGGGTGATCGCCGACTTCGACGTCACTGAGGAGATGCTGCGCCACTTCATCCAGAAGGTTCACCAGAACCGCTGGGCGCATCCGCGCGTGGTCGTCTGCGTGCCCTCGGGCGTGACCGGCGTTGAGAAGCGCGCGGTCGAGGAGGCCTGCCTGTCGGCGGGCGCGCGCACGGCCTATTTGATCGAGGAGCCGATGGCCGCGGCGATCGGCGCGGGGCTGCCGGTCGGCGAGCCGACTGGCTCGATGGTCGTGGACATCGGCGGCGGCACGTCCGAGGTTGCGGTGGTCTCGCTCGGCGGGATCGTCGTCTCGCAGTCGATCCGCGTGGGCGGCGACGAGATGGACGAGGCGATCATCAACTACGCCAAGCGCGAGTACAAGCTGCTGATCGGCCAGCAGACGGCGGAGGAGCTGAAGCTCGAGATCGGCTCGGCGTGCCCGATGGCCGAGGAGCTGCAGGCGGAGATCCGCGGGCGCGACATGATCGCGGGGCTGCCCAAGACGGTCGTGCTGACCAGCGAGGAGATCCGCCAGGCGCTGGAAGAGCCGCTCAACCAGATCCTCGACGCGGTCAAGGAGACGCTCGACCGCACGCCGCCGGAGCTGGCCTCTGACATCATGGATCGTGGCATCATGCTGGCGGGCGGCGGATCGCTGCTGCAGGGCCTGGACGAGCGTCTGCGTGAAGAGACGCAGATGCCCGCGCATCTGGCCGAGTCGCCGCTGACGTGCGTGGCGGTCGGCTCGGGGCGGTCGCTGGAGGAGTTCGAGGCGATCCACCGCTCCAACCGCAGCTCGCGCAATCGCCAGCGCCGCAGGTGAGCCGCGTGCCTGTGACGGGCACGTGCACCCGGGGGTACTCTTTCCCGTGAACGCTTTGGAAGGTCGCTATTCGTGTATGACAAGACGGTTCGGCGTCGACGTGCGGTGCTCGCGCTGCTCGTCGTGCTGTCCCTGATACTGCTGACCGCCTACTTCGGCGAGGCTTCCGGCGGGGGGCTGCATTCGGTGCAGCGCGGCTTCTTGACGGTCGTCTCGCCGATCCAGAACGGCGCCAACAAGGCGCTGAAGCCGGTGCGCGACCTCGTCGGCTGGTTCGGCGACACGCTGCACGCCAAAGGCCAGCGCGACGAACTGCGCAAGCAGGTCGAGAAACTTCGCACCGAAGTGATCTCCAACCAGGCCGAAAAACACTCCTACCGCGAACTGCTGACGCTCTATCGCCTGGACAACCAGCTGAGCGTCAACGACTACCACCCGGTCGCCGCGACGGTCGTGGCCAAGTCGCCCAACGTGTGGTACTCGACGGTCACGATCGACAAGGGCGAATCCTCGGGCGTGCACGTCAACGACCCGGTGATCAACGGCGAAGGGCTCGTCGGCAAGGTCGCCCAAGCGGCCTCCGACGGCGCGCAGGTGACGCTGATCACCGACAGCTCGGTCGGCGTCTCGGCGCGGATCGGAGCGTCCAACGCGACTGGCATCGTGCAGCCCAAGGTGGGCGACCCCAACGACCTGCTGCTTCAGTACCTGCCGGCCAACACGCGGGCCAACCGCGGCGAATACGTCGTCACATCGGGCACCGTGTCCAGCCCCGACGACTCGCTGTACCCGCCGAACATCCCGATCGGCCAGGTGACGTCGGTCAACGAAGAAAGCGCCTACCGCTCGGTCAACGTGCACCCGCTCGCCGACCTGCACAACCTGGATGTCGTGCAGGTGCTGACCGCCGCACGCGGCACGCTGCCGGCGAACCTCAGCCGCCTCACGGTGGCCCTGCCGCCCGGGCAGCACGCCGGCCAGGCCTCGAGCGAAACGCTGGCCTCGACCGAAAGCGGCGGATGAACGCGAGCTTTCCCTCGGCGTTGCTGCTGCGCATCGCCGCGCTGAGCGTCTTCGTCGTCTTCTTTCAGATCGGCGTCGTCTCCGAGGTGCCGGTGTTCGGCGTCAGCGCCGACCTGTCGCCGCTGCTGGTGGCGTTCGTCGGCATGCTGTGCGGCTCGACGGTCGGCGCGACGACGGGCTTCGCCGTCGGCCTGCTGGTCGACCTCGCGCTCGTGCAGACGCTCGGCGTGACGTCGCTGACGCTGACCATCGTCGGCTACTGGGCGGGCCGGTTGCGCGAACTGCGCGACCCGCAGGCGGCGCTCACGCCGCTGCTCGTGGGGGCCGCCGCCGCGGCCGCTGCGGCCATCGGCTACTCGGTCGTGCAGTTCCTGCTCGGCGTCGACGCGCCGGTGAGCTTCGAGCTGCTGCGCCAGATCGTGCTCGGCGTGGTCGTCGACACGATCATCGCGCTGCCCGCCTACGCGATCGTGCGCCGCAGCCTGAGCGGCGGCCTGCCCGACGACCCGCGCAGGCGGCGCAGGCGCGCCTACACGACCGGCGGTCTGTCGCCACTCTCACGCTCGTGAGCGCACGAACGCGTATGCGTGCCCGTGGGGTACCTCTTCAATGAGCGCGATCGAACCGGGCGCGGGGCGGCGTGATCCGCGCATGCCCGTCTCGCCGCAGCTGGCGTTGCGCGTGGCGATTCTCGGCGGCCTGGCGATGGCGATGTTCGCGATAATCTTCTTCCGCCTGTGGTTTTTGCAGGTGCTCTCCGGCGAACAGTACGTCCAGCAGGCGAACGCCAACCGCGCACGCGACCTGCCGATCGCCGCGCCGCGCGGAGAAGTGCTCGACCGCGAAGGCCGGCCGCTGGTCGCCAGCCGCACGACGAACGCCGTGCAGATCGTGCCCTCGGCGCTGCCGCCCGCGGGGCGCCAGCGGATCGTGCTGTATCGGAGGCTGGGGCGGCTGCTGGGCATGACCGGCCCGCACATCCAAGCGCTCGTGATCAAGGGCCGCACGGCCCTGCCATACGCTCCGGTGACGATCAAGACCGACGCCGGACGCGGCGCGCTGACGGTGCTGGCCGAGCGCCAGAGCGAATATCCGGGGGTCGCGCAGCAGCCGGTTTCGATTCGCGCATATCCCTATGGCGCGATGGCGGCGCAGGTGCTCGGCTATGTCGGGCAGGTGTCCGAAAGCGAGCTGAAGCTGCGCGCCTTCGATGGCGTCAAGCAGGGAACGGTCGTCGGTCAGGAAGGCCTGGAGTACTACTACGACCGCTACCTCCGCGGGCGCCAGGGAATCCAGCGTGTCGAGGTCAACGCGTCGGGCTACCCGGTACCCAGCAAGCTCGCGCCGACGGCGCCGAAGTCCGGCTACAGCCTGAAGGTGACGCTCGACCTCGGACTGCAGAGAGAGGGCGAAAAAGCGCTGCTGCAAGGCATCGAAAACGCACGTGCCGGTGGGAAACCGGCGGATGCAGGCGCGTTCGTGGCGCTGGACCCGCGCAACGGCCAGGTGCTGGCGATGGGCTCCTCGCCGACGTTCGATCCGAACAAGTTCGCCAAACCGCTGACCAAGAGCGAATACGCGGCGCTTGAGGGCAAGTCGAGCTCGTCCGGGGAACAGGCGCCGGCGCCGCTGACCGACCGCGCCGTAAACGGCACCTATCCGACGGGCTCGACGTTCAAGCCCATCACAGCGATGGGGACGCTGGAAGCCGGCGTGATCAACCCCAGCGAGGGTCTCGGCGGGGGCCAGTGCATTCATGTCTCGACCGAGCAGTTCTGCAACGCCGGCAAGGCCGACTACGGCGCGGTGGGCCTGGTGGAAGCGCTGAAGGTCTCCTCGGACACCTACTTCTTCGAAGCGGGCGAGCTGGCCAACAGTCACGGCAACGTGATCCAGCGAGAGGCGCACAAGCTCGGCGTCGGCGAGCAGACCGGCATCGATCTGCCGAGCGAGATCACGGGGCTGGTGCCCGATCGCGCCTGGCGGGCGCAGGTCGCTCGCGAGGAG
>DATHJQ010000140.1:0-11376 GCA_035286505.1 Solirubrobacteraceae bacterium
GTCGTTCCAGCGCCGCGCACCATCGGCCGTGGCGGCGTCCAAGCACAGCGCGGCACGCACGGAGGCGACCTTGTTGGCGGCGATCGACGCGCCGGTGCCCGTCCAGCAGCAGACGATCGCCTGCTCGGCGCGGCCCTCGGCGACGTCGCGCGCGGCGGCCTCGGCAGCCCACGCCCAATCCGGGCGCTCGCGCTCGCCCAATGCGCCGTGCGCGATGGTCGAATGGCCTCGGCGCTGCAACTGCGGCGCGAGCGCCCGCGCCACTCCGGTCAGCTCGTCGGCGGCGATCGAGATGCGCATGTGCGCGAGTATGGCCGATCGCGCCGCGCCGATCCGCACCCGCGGAATGTAAAGATGCATCCGTGAACCGCGAGCCTCCCGGCACGCAGCCGCCGCGCCGCTTTCGCCCGCGACTGCACTGGGAGCTGCTGATCTGCAGCGTGCACGGACACGAGCTGCTCGGCACGGACGCGGCCGAGCTGCGCGCCGAGGACGCGCTGTTCGCGCGCGAGGACGCACACGGCGCGCGCTGGTATCGCTGCCTGCGCTGCGACAGCTGGCTCGCGCTGCAGCGCCCCGTAAACCCGTCCCGCGGCCACCCGCCCGAGCGCGAGCAGATCGAGCTGCCGTTGCGCGGAAAGCCGCTGCGCGACAAGGTCGTGCTGCGGCTGATCGCGCTGGACCGCGCCTTTCACTTCGTCGTGCTCGTCGCCCTGGGTGTTCTCGTGCTGCTGTTCGCTGCCGACCGCGAGACGCTGCGCCACACCTTCTACAAAGTCGTCGCCGACCTGCAGGGTGGCGTGGCGGCGAGCCAGACGCATTCCTCGCACGGCCTGCTGCACGAGATCGACATCGCCTTCACGACGTCCTCGTCGCACCTGCACCTCGTCGGCGGAGTGCTGCTCGTCTACGGACTCGTCGAGGGGATCGAGGGAATCGGACTGTGGCTGCAGCGGCGCTGGGCCGAGTACCTGACGTTCATCGTGACGACCTCGCTGCTGCCGCTGGAGGTCTATGAGATGGCCAACCGCACCACCGTCTTCAAGGCGATCGCGTTCGTGATCAACGTGGCCGTCGTGATCTACCTGCTGCGCGCCAAGCGCCTGTTCGGCGTGCGCGGCGGAGTCGCCGCAGAGCATGCCGAGAGCGCGCTCGATCAGGGCTGGGACGCGCTGGCGCGGACGGCGCCGCCGGGCTCAGACGTGACGCCGGGCGAGCCGGTGCGTACGCTCGGCTGATCGTCCTCGCGTGGAGATCACGCCGGCCGCCGCCGCTCCCCGCCCCCGCCCGGCCACGAACCGGCGCGCCCAATCGAGCAGCAGCTCGTGCACGCGGTCGTCGTCTGAGAGCTCGCTGTGAAAGGCGACGACGAGCATCTGTCCCTGTCGCGCCGCGACAGGATGGCCGTCCACCTCGGCGAGCACCTGCACGTCGGGCCCGTGCTCGGCGATCCACGGCGCGCGGATGAAGACGGCGCGCAGCGGTCCGCCGGGCAGGCCGGCGACGGCGACGTCGGCCTCGAAGCTCTTGATCTGGCGCCCGAACGCGTTGCGCTGAGCCAGGATGTCCATCAGCCCGAGATGAGCGCGGTCGAGCATGATCAGACCGGCGCACGAGCCGAGCACCGGCAAGCCGTCGCCGACCAGCGCGGCGATCGGCTCGGCCAGCCCCTCGCGCCGGACGCCGAGCGTCATCGTGGTGGACTCGCCTCCGGGGATGACCAGGCCGCACACGCCGTCCAGGTCAGCCGCGACGCGCACCTCGCGAACCGCCGCTCCCAGCCGGCGCAGCACGCGCGCATGGGCCTCGAAGTCGCCCTGCAGCGCGAGCACGCCGACCAACGGCTCAGCCATCGGCCGCGTCGCTACCAGCCGCGTTGAGCCAGCAGCTGCTCGCCGTCGAGCTTGGAGCTCTCAAGGCTGACCATCGCCGAGCCCAGGCCGCGGGATGCGGCGGCCACGCGCTCGGGGTCCTGCCAGTGCGTGGTCGCCTCCACGATCGCGCGCGCTCGCGTCGGCGGGTCGTCGGACTTGAAGATGCCCGAACCGACGAACACGCCTTCGGCGCCGAGCGCCATCATCAGCGCGGCGTCGGCCGGCGTGGCGATGCCGCCCGCGCAGAACAGCACGACCGGCAGCCGGCCGTCGCGGGCGACCTGGCGCACGATGTCAAGCGGCGCCGCCAGCTGCTTGGCGGCAGTCGCCAGCTCGGAGTCTTCCAGCGTGCCCAACCGGCGGATCTCGCCGTTGATCTGGCGCATGTGGCGGACGGCCTCGACGATGTCTCCCGTGCCCGCCTCGCCCTTGGAGCGGATCATCGCGGCACCCTCGCCGATCCGCCGCAGCGCCTCGCCGAGATTGGTCGCGCCGCACACGAATGGCACCTTGAATGCCCACTTGTCGATGTGGTTGGCCTCGTCGGCCGGCGTCAGCACCTCGGACTCGTCGACGTAGTCGACCTCCAGTGCCTCCAGCACCTGGGCCTCGAGGAAGTGACCGATGCGCGCCTTGGCCATCACGGGAATGCTCACGGCCTCCTGGATGCCGGCGATCATCTCCGGATCGGACATGCGCGCGACGCCGCCGTCGCGGCGGATGTCGGCGGGAACGCGCTCCAGCGCCATGACCGCCGCGGCACCCGCCTCCTCGGCGACCGTAGCCTGCGCGGCGTTGACCACGTCCATGATCACGCCGCCCTTGAGCATCTCCGCAAGGCCCGTCTTGACGCGGAATGTCGACTCGTCGCGCATGGGGCCAGTCTAGCTGGGCGGACTGCGCTGGCTGCGACGCCGGTGACCGGCATCCGGCCTTCAGGTCGAGCCGGCCTGCGCTCCTGGATACAACTTGTGAACGCTCCGGCCGCCACGACCGTTACAGGGCCGGCCGTCCGGGCCGGCGATGCTCCTTCCGCCGCTACTTCAGGCGGAAGGCCTTGATGCGATCGTCGTACTGGGCGGAGTCCTGCGCGTAGACGCCGTAGGCGAGCGCTTGGATGAGGCTGAGCAGGGCTGTGTGCGAGCGCACGTAGGCGGGGCTGTTGGAGGAGTAGTAGAGCTTGATCTGCGCGAGCTTTGCGACCTCGGAGAGCGTCGCGTCGGTGATCGCGGCGGTCTTCGCCTTGCGGTGGCGGGCGAGCTTCATCGCGCGCACGACCAGCGGATGCGGTCGACCGGCGGACAGGCCGATCACGAGCGTGCCCTGCTCGATGCGCCCGAGGCGGCTGAGCGCCTCCTGGGACGGGCTGGCGACGACGTCGACGCGCAGGTCGAGCAGCATCAGCAGATGGCGCAGGTAGCTGGCGAAGAATGCCATCTGATCGGTGCCGGCGACGAGCACCTTGTCGGCTGAGACGATCGCCTCGATGAGCGCTTCGACGGAGCTGCGCGAGACCTTGCGCGCGGTCTCCTCGACGTTCAGGTGATCGGCCGCCAACGCGGTCTCGAACTCGTTCTGGTCGAGCGAGAACAGCGGCGCCGAGGACGACGATGCGGGCTCAGCCGTCTTTGCGTGCACGCGGCGATATTCCTCGCGCGCGGCAGCCTGCAGCTCGGGAAAGCCCTCGAAACCCAGCGCCTGGGAGAAGCGCACGACGGTGGAGCTGGAGGTGTTGGCGCGGCGCGCCAGCTCCTCGGCGGTCTGGAACGCGGCCTCGTCGAGATGGTCGACGATGTACTGCGCGACGTCCTTCTGCGAGCGCGAGCACTCGTCGAAACGCGCGCGGATGTACTTGGAGAGGCTCTGGTGCTCGCTCGTGCCGCCGAGCGGAGAGCCGCCGGCGGGCGCACCATCGGTGGGAGGTGTGGCAACACGCTTCATCGGCGCTGTTGTTCGACGTCGCGGGCACTCACTCCTGCCAGCGCCCTCAACGACGCTTCGCGCGCCTCGCGCCGAGCGGGCAGTTCGAAGCGCGGCAGCGGTGATCTGAAACCCGTGCAGCGGCGTAGATTGACTGACGAGATGCGCCCTCCATCGCACAGCACGGCACAGATCGACGGGGCGGCCCTGTGAGGATCGCGGTCGTCGGCGCGGGCGTTTCCGGGCTGGTGGCCGCTCATCTGCTGCACCGCGAGCACGAGGTCATCGTCTATGAGGCCAACGACTACGCCGGCGGGCACACGAACACGATCCGCGTGGACACGGCGCATCAGACACATCACGTCGATACGGGCTTCATCGTGATGAACGACCGCAACTACCCGAACTTCACCCGCCTGCTGGACCGCCTCGGCGTCGCGCGCCAGCCGACGCAGATGAGCTTCTCGGTCAAGGGCGAGGAGCGCGACTTCGAGTTCAGCGGCACGCCACGGGGACTGTTCTGCCAGCCCGGCAACCTCGCCAGCCCGCGCTTTGCGCGGATGATCGTCGATCTGCTGCGCTTCAACCGCGCGCTGCGCGCCCTGCTCGATGGCGAGGACAGCGGCGAGTCGATGCACGACTTCCTCTTACGCCATCGCTTCTCGCGCGCTTTTGTCGAGCGGCTGATCGTGCCCCAGATGTCGGCCGTATGGTCGGCCGACCCGCGCAAGGCCGGCTCGTTTCCGGCGCGCTTCATCGCCGAGTTCTTCGCCAACCACGGGATGCTGGGCTTTCGCGATCGGCCGCGTTGGTCGACGGTGGTCGGCGGCTCGGCGCGCTACGTGGAGGCGCTGACGGCGCCTTTCGGCGGGCGCATCCGCCTGCTCGCGCCAGTCCGCTCGATCAAGCGCAGCGACGGGCACGTGGAGATCGTCGCCGGCGGCTCGGGCGCGGAGACCTACGACCACGTGGTCATCGCGACGCACTGCGACCAGGCGCTGCGCATGCTCAGCGACGCCTCCGAGCGCGAGCGCGAGCTGCTCAGCTCGATCGCCTATCAGCCCAACGAGGCGGTCCTGCACACCGACAGCGCGCTGCTGCCACGCCGCCGGGCGGCGCGCTCGGCGTGGAACTTCCACCTGCTGCGCGAGCCCAAGCCGTTGAGCACGGTCACCTACTACATGAACCATCTGCAGCGCCTGACGGCCCAGGAGGACTTCTGCGTCACACTGAACCGCACGGAGGCAATCGACCCGGCGAAGATCATCCGCACGATCCCCTACGCGCATCCGATGTACACGCCCGGCGGCGTGGCGGCGCAGTCCGAGCACGCGACGATCAGCGGCCTCGCCGGCCGCACGCACTACTGCGGCGCGTACTGGGGCTGGGGCTTTCACGAGGACGGTGTGGTCAGCGCGCTGCGCGCCTGTAAGCCCTTCGGGGTGCGCCTGTGAGCGTCGCCGTCGCAACTTCGTGCGCGGCCGCGCGTCGGCAGGCGCCGGGCGGACTCGCGTCCTGCCTGTACGAGGGGTCGGTGCGTCACCGCCGCACGACGCCGCGCGACGAGTTTCGCTTTGCGCTGTTCATGGCCTATATCGACCTCGACGAGCTGCCGTCGCTGTTCGATTCCAGCCGGCTGTGGTCGGCGCACCGACCGGCGCTCGCCTGGTTTCGCCGCGCGGACTACCTCGGCGACCCGTCGACGCCGCTGCGCACGGCTGTCGCCGACCTCGTCGCGCAGAGCGCCGGGGTCTCCCTGGACGGCCCGATCCGCGTGCTGACGCACCTGCGCTGCCTCGGCCACTGCTTCAACCCGGTGAGCTTCTATTACTGCTTTGACGCCGCGGCCGAGCACGTCCGCGCGGTCGTCGCGGACGTCACCAACACCCCGTGGGGGGAACGCCACGCCTATGTGATGCCGGTCGACGCGCGCGGCGAGCATGGATCGACGTCGGTGCTGCACGGACGCTTCGTCAAGGCGCTGCACGTCTCGCCGCTGATGGGTATGCAGCACACCTACGACTGGCGCCTGAGCGAGCCCGGCGAGCGTCTGTCCGTGCACATCGAGTCGACCAGCGACCACGACGGCGCGCGCGCCTTCGACGCAACGCTGTCGCTGGCCCGCCGCGAGATCACCTCAGGCGAGCTGCGCCGCGCGATCATTCGCCACCCGGCGCTTACGATGCGCCTGAGCGCGCGCATCTACACCCACGCGCTGCGCCTGCGCCTGCGAGGCGCCCGGTATCACCCGCACCCCGGCAAGCGCCCGCCCGGGCACGCGGCGAGCGTCGGCTGCCCTGCGGACGCGATGGCCGACGCGCAGCCGGAGCCAACGGGATGAGCGCCATGCGTTCCGCCGCGCCGCTGCTGAACCCCTCCCCCGCGCGCGCAGACGACGGCTGGCCAGGCGAGAGCCGCTTCTCGCCGGCCGACCGGCTCGCTCGCTGGCTGGCGCTGCGCCTGCTCTCGCGGGCCAGCGGCGGCGAGCTGGTCGTCGTCGAGGGGACGCGGCGCATGGTCTTCGGACAGCGCCTGGCACGCAGCCCGCTGTCGGCCGTGCTGCGTGTGCGCTCAGCGCGCTTCTATCGCCAGCTGCTGCGCGGCAGCGTCGGCCTGGGCGAGTCCTACGTGGATGGGCTGTGGGACTGCGACGACCTCGTCGCGTTGACGCGCATCGCCGCGCGCAACGTCGGCAAGCTCGACCGACTGCGACGCGCGTTCGCGCCGGCGTTGGCACCGGCGCAGCGCTGGGCGCGCTGGCTGGCGCGCAACACGCCGGGGCGCGCGCGCGAGCGCATCTCGGCGCACTACGACCTCGGCAACGAGCTGTTCTCGCAGTTTTTGTACCCGACGATGATGTACTCGTGCGCCGTGTTCGAGTCGCCGCAGGACACGCTCGAAGAGGCGTCGCTGGCAAAGCTTCAGCGCGTCTGCACCAAGCTCAAGCTCGGAGCGCATGACCACGTGCTGGAGATCGGCGCCGGCTGGGGCGGCTTCGCGCTCTACGCGGCTGGGCGCTACGGCTGTCGCGTGACGACCACGACGATCTCCGCCGAGCAGCACGCGTTCGCCAGCGAGCGCGTGCGCCAGGCGGGCCTGCAGGATCGCGTGACGGTGCTGTTCCAGGACTATCGCGACCGATCGGAGATCGGCCAGCAGGGCGCGTACGACAAGCTGGTCTCGATCGAGATGATCGAGGCGGTCGGCTGGCAGTACTTCCCGACCTTCTTCAAGCGCTGCTCGGAGCTGGTCAAGCCCGACGGCGCGATGCTGCTGCAGGCGATCGTGATCGAGGATGACGCCTACGAGGTGGAGAAGGCGGGCAAGAGCTTCATGAACACGCACGTCTTCCCCGGCGGCTGTCTGCCGTCGCTGGACGTGATCGCCCGAACGGTCGCGCGCGTGACCGACTTCCGCCAAGTCCACGTCGATGACATCACCGCGCACTACGCGGTCACGCTCGAACACTGGCGCGCGCGCTTTTTGGCGGCGAGCGAGCGCCTCTCCTCACTGGGCTACGACGAGCGCTTCCGCCGACTGTGGGAGCTTTATCTCAGCTACTGCGAGGGCGGCTTTCGCGAGCGGCGCATCCGGGACGTGCAATTGCTGCTGGCCAAGCCGCGCTTTCGCTGAGGAGCCCGTGGGCACGGCGCGTGCCTTTCTCCTCGGTCGCTCGCGTCCGTAGGACGCCACGCTCCCTGCTGGCCGATCTCCGATCGGCGGCCCGCTTGACCCACGAGCTCCTCACACGTCGTGTCACCGCGGCGGGAAGATAGGCTCCGCGCGATGCGCCGCGAGCTGTTCGAGGACGTGCACGAAGACTTCCGCGCGAGCTTTCGCACGTTTCTGGAGCGCGAGGTGATCGGCGAGGAGGGTCGCTACGGCGAGTGGGAGCGCGCCGGGCTGATGCCGCGCGAGGTGTTCGAGTCGGCCGGCCGCGGCGGCTTTGTCGGCATGGCCGTGCCCGAGCGATACGGCGGCGCCGGCGCCGAGGACTTTCGCCTGAACCTGGTGATCGGCGAAGAGACACAGCGCGCCGCCGTCGGCAGCTTCGGCCTGGGCATCACGCTGCACAACGACATCTGCCTGCCCTACTTCCTCACCTACTGCACCGAGGAGCAGCGCGAGCGCTGGCTGCCGGGCATCGCCTCCGGCGAGCTGATCACGGCGATCGCGATGACCGAGCCGGGCATCGGCTCGGACCTCGCCTCGATGTCCACGCGCGCCATGCGCGACGGCGAGCACTACGTGGTCAACGGATCGAAGACGTTCATCACCAACGGCATCAACGCCGACCTGGTGATCACGGCCGTGAAGACCGACCCCTCCCAGCGCCACCGCGGCATCAGCCTGCTGATCGTCGAGCGCGGCATGGAGGGCTTCGAGCGCGGGCGCAACCTGGAGAAGATCGGCCAGCACGCGCAGGACACCGCCGAGCTGTCGTTCGCAGACGTGCGCGTACCAGTCGAGAACCTGCTCGGCGAGGAGGGCGAGGGCTTTCGCTATCTGGTCTCCAACCTTCCGCAGGAGCGCCTGTCGATCGCCGCGTCAGCGGTCGCGGCCGCCGAGGCGGCGCTCGAGTGGACGCTTGAGTACGTGCGCGATCGCCAGGCCTTCGGCCAGGCGATCGGCTCGTTTCAGAACTCGCGCTTCACCCTGGCCGAGGCGCACGGCGAAGTGCAGATCGCGCGCGCGTTCGTCGATCTCTGCACGCGGGCGCTCGATGCCGGCGAGCTGACGCCCGAGGATGCGGCGACGGCCAAGTGGTGGTGCACCGACCTGCAGGGCAGCGTCGTGGATCGCTGCCTGCAGCTGTTCGGCGGCTATGGATACATGCTCGAGTATCCGATCGCGCGCGCCTTCGCCGACGCCCGTGTCACGCGCATCTACGGCGGCGCCAACGAGATCATGAAGGAGATAGTCGGGCGTTCGCTGGGGCTCTAGCAGACCGCGTCAACCCGACGCGGGCGCGCTCTGCAGTTCGTCGGCGAGCGCCACGAAGTAGTCAAGCGCCCGCGGGTTGACCAGCGAGTCGACGCTCGCGGCCTCGGCGACCGGTGTGCCCATGAGGATGCGCTTGACAGGCACCTCGAGCACCTTGCCCGAGAGCGTGCGCGGGACCTCTGCGATCTGGCGCACCTCGTTGGGCACGTGGCGCGGCGAGCAGTCCTCGCGGATGCGGCGCTTGATCTGCGCCGTCAGCCCGTCGTCGAGCTCGACGTCGGGCGCGAGCACGACGAACAGCACCATGCGCAGCTCCTCCTCGCCCGGTCGCGCGGGAATGTCGATCACAAGCGCATCCAGCACCTGCGGCACGGCGCTGGCCGCACGGTAGATCTCGCTCGTGCCCATGCGCACGCCCTGGCGGTTGATCGTCGAGTCCGAGCGGCCATAGATCACCGCGCCGCCGCGCGGCGTTATGCGAATCCAGTCTCCGTGCCGCCAGACGCCCGGGTACATCGAGAAGTAGCTGTCGCGAAGGCGCTCGCCGTCCTCGTCGCCCCACAAGAACAGCGGCATCGACGGCAGCGGCTCGGTGATCACCAGCTCGCCCACGCGATCGACGTGCGCGTGGCCCTGCTCGTCCCAGGACTCCACAGCGCAGCCGAGCGCGCGGCACTGCAGTTCGCCCTCGTAGACGGGCAGGAGAGGGCAGCCGGCGACGAAGGCGGTGCACACGTCGGTGCCGCCGCTGGTGGAGAACAGCCAGATGTCCTCGCCGACGTGCTCGTAGACCCAGCGAAAGCTCTCCGGCGCCAGGGGCGAGCCGGTCGAGCCGATCGCGCGCAGGGCGCGCAGATCGTGGTCGCGATGGGGCTGCACGCCCGCCTTCTCACAGCTTGCCAGCAGGCCGGCGCTGACGCCCATGCAGGTGATGCCGGCCCGCTGGGCAAGGCTCCACAGCGCACCGAGGTCGGGGTGCGCGGGGCTGCCGTCGTAGAGCACGATGGCGGCGTCGGAGAGCAGGCAGCCGACGAGGAAGTTCCACATCATCCAGCCGGTCGTCGTGAACCAGAACATGCGGTCGCCGGGATGCAGGTCCAGGTGCATGCGCTTCTTCAGCTGCTCGACCAGGATTCCCCCGTGGCCCTGCACGATGGCCTTGGGCAGCCCGGTCGTGCCCGAGGAGTAGAGCACCCACAACGGGTGGTCGAAGGGCACCTGCTCGAACACCGGCTCGGCGCCCTCCCCCATCTGCAGCAGCTCCTGCCAGGCCAGCGCGCCGTCGAGCCGCGCGTGCCCGTCCAGGTAGCCCAGCAGGACGGTGTGCTGAACGCTGGGCAGCTCGGCAAGGATCGCCCGCACGACGGCCGTGCGGTCGAAGTCCTTGCCGCCGTGGCGGTAGCCGTCGACCGTCAGCAGCACCTTCGGCTCGATCTGTGCGAAGCGATCGATCACGCTGCGCGCGCCGAACTCCGGCGCGGCGCTGGACCAGATCGCGCCGATCGACGCGGTCGCCAAGAAGGCGACGAGCGTCTCGGGGATGTTCGGCATGTAGGCGACCACGCGGTCGCCGCGCCCGACGCCGAGCGAGCGCAGCCCGGCTGCCGCGGCGGCGACCTGCGCGCTCAGCTGGCCCCAGGTCAGCTCGTCCAGCTCGCGCAGCTCGGAGCTGTGCACGACGGCCGCATGCTCGTCGCGCGAGGGTCGCGGCCCGTCGCCTGCCCGCCCGCCGGCGCCGTCGAAGCGCAGCGGCGCGAGCAGGTTCTCGGCGTAGTTCAGCTCCGCTCCTGCGAACCACCGGGCGCCGGGCATGCGCCGCTCGGCCAGCGGCTGCTCGTAGGTCTTGGAGCTGCGCACCTCGCAGAACTCCCAGATGCTCGCCCAGAAGTCCTCGATCTCCTCGACCGACCAACGCCACAGATCCTCATAGCCGTCGAAGTCGTGCCCGCGGCGCTCGGCGACCCAGCGCATGAAGCGCGTCATCTCCGCGCGCTCGCGATCGGCCTGCGTCGGCTGCCACAGCGGTGTCTGCCCGGATGCGCTGACCATGCGGGTATTCTCGCGGTTTGTGGATGTCCTTGGGCTGCGCGCCGAGTTTCCCGTGCTTCAAGCGCGCGCATACCTCAATGCGGGCACCGACGGGCCGCTGCCCACGGCTGCCGTCCAGGCCGCCGCACAGGAGCTTCAGCGCGAGGCCGACGAGGGGCGTGCGTTCGCGCACTTCCAACGTCGCGGCGAGCTCAACGACCGGCTGCGAGCGACCTACGCGCGAGCGCTCGCCGCCGATCCGGCCGACGTCGCGCTGACCACCTGCACGAGCGACGGCATCGCCATGACGATCGCCGGCCTCGCCTTGGGCGAGGGCGATGAGATCGTCACCAGCGACGAGGAGCACCCAGGCCTGCTCGGTGCGCTGGGCGCTGCGCGCGAGCTGCGCGGCGTGTCGATTCGCGAAGTGCCGATGCGCGAGCTCGCCGCGGCGGTCGGCCCGCGCACGCGCCTGGTCGCCTGCTCGCACGTCGGCTGGATGAGCGGCCTGCTCGCCCCGGCGCAGCTCGCCCAGGTCGACGTGCCGGTGCTGCTCGACGGCGCGCAGGGCATCGGCGCGGTGCCGGTCGATGTGCGCGCGCTCGGCTGC
>DATHJQ010000141.1:0-2933 GCA_035286505.1 Solirubrobacteraceae bacterium
CTGCAAAGCACGCGCTCGGCGCCGAGCAGCTCAACGAGGTCGTCTCGCAGCGGCTGCGGCGTGCCCTGCGCGAGCGAGTCCGGGGCGCGATCTGCCCTGACCGGTCCCGGTGGACGCCCGATCCGCCGAATGTCCGGCTCCAGCAGCGCCCGCGCCGGCGTCCTCAAGCCAGCGCCATTCCCGGCGCCACGTCCACCTGCACCAGCCGCGGACCGTCCTGCGCCAGCGCGTCGACGAGCGCCGCGTGCAGCTCGTCGCGAGCGCTGACGCTGCACGACGGCACGCCGTAGCTCTGCGCCGTGGCCGCCACGTCGAGCGCGGGCAGGTCGAGCGCCGGGGCGCCGCTGACGCTCTCCAGCGTCGCAAACCACTTGAGGATCGAGTACTCGTTGTTGCGCAGCACCAGGAACTTCACCGGGACGGCATACGCGGCGGCGGTCCAGAAGGCCGTGATCGCGTACTGCGCCGAGCCCTCGCCGAGCACGCACACGACCTGGCGATCGGGCTGGGCGAGCTGCACGCCGACGGACGCCGACAGCCCGAAGCCGAGCCCGCCGCTGGCGCTGAAGTAGTAGGAGCCGGGCCGCGACAGGCGCAGCTGGTTGCGCAGCGCCGCGGTGCTCGACGGCGACTCGAGCACGACGATCCCGTCGTCGGGGAACAGCTCGGCGAGCGTCGCGTGCACCTCGCCGCCGGACAGCTGCTCGCCGGGCGCCAACGGCTCGAGCTCGACGCGCATGGGCGGCGGCTCGCGATCGGCGGCCTGCGAAAGCTCGTCGGCGAGCGCGCGCAGCGTCAAGGCTACGTCGGCGACGATCGCCTCGCCCATCGGCGCGCGCGCTGCCTCGTCGGGGTCGCAGGTGATCGCCACGAGCTCGGTCTGCTCGGCGAGAAAGGCACCAGGGATGTTGGGGTAGTAGGGAAACACCGAGGAGCCCGCGACGAGCACCAGGTCGTACTTGGCGAGCGTCTGCGCGAGCGGCCCGACGGCGGGCGGCAGCATGCCCTGAAAGGCCGGGTGGGACTCGGGGAAGCCGATGCGGCTGCCTCCGGTCGGCGGCGAGGCCCAGACGGGCAGGCGCTGTGACTCCACGAGCGCGATCGCCGCGTCCCAGCCCCCGGAGGCGTCGATGTCCGGACCCGCCACGAACACCGGCCGCTTGGCCGCGCGCAGGCGCTGCGCCAGGGAGGCGATCTGCTCGGCGCCCGGCAGCGCCCGGCCGCTGACCTCGCGCGCGATCTGCGACGCGTAGTCGACCGGCTCGATCTCCGCAAGCCAATCGTCCATCGGAATCGACACGAACGCCGGGCCCGCGGGCGGCAGCGTCGCGTTGTAGATCGCCTGCGCCAGCGCGAAGGGCACGTCGACGGCGCGCGGCGGCTCGTGGCTGTACTTGACGTAGGGCTTGGGCACCTCCACCGCGTCGCGGTTGGTCAGGTTGGCCTGCATGGTGATCAGCGATCGCGCCTGCTGACCGGCGGTCAGCAGCAGCGGCGCGCGGTTCGCGCGCGCGTTGAAGATCGCGCCGACGCCGTTGCCCACGCCCGGCGCCGTGTGCAGGTTGACGTGCGTGACGTTGCCGCTGGCTTGCGCAAAGCCGTCGGCCATGCCCACAGCGACCGCCTCCTGCAGGCCGAGCACGTAGCGGAAGTCGTCGGGAAAGGGACCGAGCATGGGCAGCTCGGTCGAGCCCGGGTTGCCGAAGATGGTCGTCATCCCGTGACGGCGAAACAGCTCAAAGGAGGCGTCGCGAACGGTCGTCATCTCAAGGCCCTCCTCCCGGTCATCGAGCGGGAAGGCTACAGAGAGCGGCGGTGTGCGAAGCAGCTCGCAGCAGCGAGGCCTTCGCGTCCGGGTCCAGCGCGTGCGGCATCGCGAGCGGCCGGCTCGACGCGCAGAGGGGCCCCGCCGCCGGCGAGGCCCCTCTGTGTGCTGTGCTCTGCTCTGCGTGTGGTGGCTGCGCCCTAGCGAGCCTTGACTTCGAACAGCGGCTGGAAGCCGGTCCATTCTTCTTCGGGCGAACCGTCGGCGTAGGCAATGTCCGGTGCCGGGAAGGCGCCCACCGTTGGCGATGTGCCGGCCGGGTTTTCAAACCCGTTTTGAAGGCCCACGTTCAGGGCGTCATAGGGGCACCCCTGCGGTTCGGAGTTGC
Organism: Solirubrobacteraceae bacterium; assembly: GCA_035286505.1. Lineage (GTDB taxonomy): Bacteria > Actinomycetota > Thermoleophilia > Solirubrobacterales > Solirubrobacteraceae > Palsa-744. Next base: position 2,154 of record DATHJQ010000141.1, read on the forward strand.
AGGCCTGCGGGCGCTGCGGCGCGCTGCCGTAGTCGCTCGTGTTATAGGAGATCGTGATGATCGCCTTGGACGGCAGGTTGGTGATTTTCAGCGGCAGTGTCAACTTCACAGCCTTGCCGTTGGAGCATTCGCCCTTGTAGTACCAAGTGCCAACGCTCGTAGAGAAGCATTTGGGATTGTAGGACGGCCGGTAGGGGATTTTGAACACCTTCGTATCGGTCCCCAGCAGTGCGCCCACCGAGTCGCCTGGACCGACTGCGTTGACGCTGAACGTGATCGGCCATTCGAATTTGGCGCCCGGAGTCGTTTCGCAGTTTTTTTCATTCCACGTGCCGCTCTGACAACCCCAGCTGCTCATCATCACGCTGACCCTTGGGTTGTTTCGGGCTGTAGCGCCGAATTCGACCTGCCCGCCGAACGATGACGTCTGCGTTGCCTCGAAGCCCAGCGAGACGACGTTGCCCGGTTTGGGGGTCGGCAGGTCGCTGTAGATCACTTCCGGCGCAGCTGCTGCGCTCGACACCGCGAACACCGCCACCAGGACAAAAGCGGCCATGGTCAGCTTTGCCACCCTGCTTGGAATCTTTCCGATCATCTCTTTCTCCTTCGTCTCTCTGTTAATCCAGTTTGTGCGGTGTCGCTGCAGCAACGGACGCGCATAGCGCGCGCCCGTTCCCTTCCCCGCCTCCCCCTACTGGATTTTCGATTTACCTTCCACTTCGTTGGGCGTGTCGACGACCGTCCCGGTGTTGCCTTTGACGACCAGTTCGCCGGCGATTT
>DATHJQ010000142.1:0-2518 GCA_035286505.1 Solirubrobacteraceae bacterium
GTGCGTCTCGTACTTGTCGTATGTCGCGCGCGCGACCTGGGGCGATGGCACGAGCGCGGGCAGGTGTCTCTCGGCGCGAGCTTGGGCGAGCAGCTCGATGTCCAGATCGGTCAGCGGCAGCACGGCGCCCACCTGGTGGCGCTCGCAGAGCTCGCGCAGGGCGGTCAGGTAGCGCGGATCGTCGATCAGCGGCACGGCGCAGCGCACGTGCGCGGCGTACTGCGCGGGCGCCAGCGGCGAGGGGTCTGCGACGATCGTTCGAGTCAGCCGCGCGAAGCAGGAGACGATGTCATAGCGCTTTCCGGCGCCCGTCAGCAGGACGGCGGGCGGGCTCACAGCTCGCCGCCCTGCCAGCCGCCGGACTGGCCCTTGTAGAGGCCGCCGCCGCCGAGCACCAGCGCGGGCGTGCGCAGCAGGATCTTCAGGTCGAGCGCCAGCGAGCGGTGCTCGACGTAGTACAGGTCGAGCTCGATGCGCTCAGACCAGGGCAGCGAGGCGCGGCCGTTGACCTGCGCCCAGCCGGTGATGCCGGGCTTGACCGACAGGCGGCCGTGCTGGCGCGGGGTGTACTGGGCGACCTGCGCGGGCAGCGTGGGACGTGGGCCGATCAACGTCATCTCGCCGCGCAGCACGTTGACGAGGTTGGGCAGCTCGTCCAGCGAAGTGCGTCGCAGCAGCGCGCCGACGCGCGTGATGCGCGAGTCGTTGGCGTTGACCGCAAGCCCCGCGCCGATGTGCTCGGCGCCGTCGACCATCGTGCGCAGCTTGAGCATGTCGAACTGCGCGCCTGCCAGCCCCGAGCGCCGCTGGCGATAGATCGCCGGCCCGCGCGAGGTCAGGCGAATGGCCAGGATCGCAGCAAGCAGCACCGGCGAGCTGAGCACGAGCGCGACGAGCGCGAAGGCGATGTCGACCATGCGGCGGATCACCGGGTGCCCTCGGCCGCGTCCCACCATGCCGGCGTGCCGTGTCGCAGCCAGTCCCACAGCCCGGCGGCGGGCGAGGCGGTGGTGAGCACGTAGTAGCGGGCAATCAGCAGCGGGCGCGCGCGCAGCGCGCCTGCCAGCAGCGCGGCCAGCAGCAGCGCGAGCTGCAGCGCCAGCGTGACGATGTAGAGCGCGCCCGCGCCACCGATCGAAGATCGGCCGGCGACGAGCGCGACGTTGGCGGCGAGCGCGAGCACGTGCAGGGCGGGAGTGCAGTAGCGAAGCAGGCGGTGGGAGAAGATCATCAGCGCATACAGCGGCGGATAGCCGCGCGGCGAGAGCATGCCGCCGCGCAGCACGATCGGCCATGTGTGGCTCATCATGCGCCGCTTGCGCGCAAACTCTCCCAGCAGCGACGGCACCATCTTCTCGCTGGCGTGCGCGCCGGGCATGTAGACGGCGCGCAGGCCGTGCTTGACCATGTTGAAGGGCAGCGACAGGTCGTGGCCCATGATCGGGTCGACGACGATGTAGGCGTCGCGGCGGGTGGCGTAGATGGCGCCGTTGCCGGCGGTGATGGAGCACAGCCGCGACTCGAGGTCACGCAGGGCCAGCTCGTAGCGCCAGTACGTGCCCTCCTGATTTGACGCCGCCGCGCCGACGGCGTCCTGCACGAAGCGCACCTGCCCGCAGGCGTAGCCGACGCGCTCGCCGTCGAACGCGCGCACGAGCTCGGCCAGCGCGTCGGGCTGCCACTGGGAGTTGGCGTCGGAGAAGGCGACGATCTCGCCGCCGGCGCGCTGCACGGCTGCGTCCTGGGCGCGGATCTTGCCGGCGCGCGGCAGCTCGAGCACGAGATCGGCGCCTGCCTCGCGTGCGCGCTGTGCGGTCGCGTCGGTGCAGCCGTCGCATGCGACGATCAGCTGCAGCAGCTCGCGCGGGTAGTCGAGCGCAAGCGCGTTTGCGACCTTGGCGGCGATCACCTGCTGCTCGTCGTGCGCGGCGACGATCAGCGAGACGGCCGGAAGTCGATCGTTTCGGCGGGAGTCTTTTTGATGGGCTTCACCCCTGCCGGGGTTCCGCAATATGCGTTCGCGCGGCGCGGCGTCGGCGGGGGCGAACAGCCGAGCCGCCGCGAAAAGCGTCAGCGCATAGCCGAGCTGCGTCCAGACGATCAGCGCGACGCACAGCCAGAAGACGATCTGCAGAGCGAGCACGCGTGGATTCTCGCGGACCCGCGGGGCGATGCGGCACGCGCTAGGCTCGCGTGATGGACTACACGATCAAGAACCTCACAGAGACGGCAGACAGCGCGGTCAAGTTCGGCTTCTCGGACATGGGCGAGGCGCACTTCGCGCGCGAGGAGCTCGACGCGCAGAAGACGGGCATCTCCTATCAGGTGCTCAAGCCGGGCAAGCGCCAGGCGTTCGGCCACCGCCACGACGAGGCCGAGGAGGTCTACGTGGTGCTGTCGGGCGGCGGGCGCATGCGCCTGGATGACGAGATCGTCGACGTAGCGCGCCTGGACGCGATTCGCGTGGCGCCGAGCGTGATGCGCGCCTTGGAGGCCGGTGACGATGGCCTGGAGTGGG
>DATHJQ010000143.1:0-5532 GCA_035286505.1 Solirubrobacteraceae bacterium
GCTCGCCGTCGGCGACCGTCGCCAGGATCTCCACCTTGCCGCCGCCGTGCTCGACGGGGCCGAGACGCACGAGATAGAGCTCGCCGGTGTCGCTGACCCATGCCGCACGATGCAGCGGGCCGTGCGCGTCCTCGCGCCACCACAGCCCGACGTCGCGCTCGCGCGAGTGGGCCCGGCGAGGATTCGCCGCATAGAAGGCCGTCAGCGAGTCATATCGCTGCGCGCGCGTGCGTCGTCGCGGCCTGTGCTTGGTCTGTGTCATGCGCCACCACCCGGCTGTCGAGGGGAAAGCTTGCGCGCTGAAGCTTCCTCCATGCGCCTAAACGCCGGGTTAGTGCGTCAGGAGCTCCTCGTGCGCAAGCCTCTCGACGTCCCGCCAACCTCCGGCGCCCAGAGGTCCCCGGTCCACACCGGGCCGGTGACCTCTGGGGATCGCGCAAAGGCGATCAGCCGTTCAGGCGCTTCTTCAGTGCGCTCGCCGCGGAGAACTTCGCCGCCTTGCTGGCCGCGATCTGAATCGTTGCTCCTGTCGACGGGTTGCGTCCCTGCCGCGCAGCACGGTGGCTGACGCTGAACTTGCCGAAGCCGGCAAGCGCGACCTCACCCCCGGCGGCCAGTTCATCGGAGACCACGTCAATGACGGTCTCCACCACCTGTCGGGCCTGGCTGGCGGCCAGTCCATTTCGACTGGCGACCTGCTCGGCCAGCTCGTTCTTGGTCATACCACTCCCTTCTCGGGTGTCGTTACTGCGAGCAGGCTAACCGCTGGTGAGGACGACGAGGCGAGAAAACACGGGGGATGGACTTTGCGAAAGCCCTAATTTCCGGGGAACTCGGCCCCGTGGCCGACCGCCAGTGCCCCGCCCGCGGCCTCCCGGGAGGCCTCGACGGCGCGCTCGGGGGCGCTCTGCGCAGCCCTCGGGGCAAGCGAACCGGCCGCGCAGGCGGCCCAAACGGCCGCCAGCCAAGCCCCGCAGGCCAGGCCAACGTGCACCCAAACGAGCTGTGTGGGCAGGTGCGTCTGGTATTGATCGAGGCCCACCACACCCTGCAGCGCGAGCAGCACGCACAGCACCGTCAGCGAGCGCTGGACCAGCGGTCGCGCGTGCCGGCGCCGCGCCATCCACCAGACCGCGACGGCCGCGAGGCCGAAGGCCAGCGCGATCTCGCCGTGGCGGTGGATGACGAAGTCCATGGTGCCGCGCCCGTCGAAGTCCAGCCGGTTGATCTTCTGCCCCGGCGAGCCGCCGGCGTGCGGACCGGCGGCCGTCGCGGCGGTGCCCGCGAAGATCGTCAGCGCGCCCAGGCCGACCAGCCAGCGCAGCGACAGGATCAGCCTGCGGTCGGTGGCGAGCTGGCCGTCGGCGCCCGAAGCACGCGAGCCACGACCGCGCAGACGTCCCGCCGCCGCCCTCGTCGAGCTCAGCGCCCGTTCGCCGCTCGACGGTTCGCCGGCGCGCCAGGCGAGCACGGCAGCCGCCAGCAGGATCAGCATGGAGAGCGCGAAGTGGCCCATCACCCAGCCGTAGTCGAGCGCTCCGCGCACCGTGAAACCGCCCAGAACGGCCTGGCCGATCACGCCGAGCGGCAGCAGCGCGCCCAGCCACGTCAGGTCGCGGCGATAGGGGCGGCGGCGCAGCGCAAACAGCCACGCGGCGCCCGCGGCGAGTGACACGGGCGCCGTGATCATGCGGTTGGAGAACTCGATCACGGCGTGCGTGTTCAGCGGCGGATAGGCGTTGCCGTAGCACTTGGGCCAGTCCGGGCAACCCAGCCCCGAGCCGGTCAGGCGCACCGCGGCGCCGCTGAGCACGATCAGCGTGAGCGCGCCCAGTGCGACGTAGGCCGTGTAGGCGTACTGCTGCGGCGTGACCGTATAGCCGTTCGTGCGTGCGCGCAGATGTTCGAGCCTGGTGCTCATCGCCATAAGTCTGCCAACTCGCGCGATCGCGCCGAGCCGGCCGCGCTCAGCGCTCGGCCAGCCAGCGCTCGGCGTTCTCGTCGTGCAGCTCGCGCATGATCTCCTGCAGGCCGCGGGTGAGCTTCCAGCCGGGGTAGTCGGCCGCGAACGGTCGCAGGTCGCTGATCCACCAGCGATGGTCGCCGACACGATTGCGCTCGCTGAGCGTCCACTGCAGCTCGCGTCCGGCGATGCCCTGGCAGAGCTCGATGGCCTCGAGCATCGAGCAGTTGCACTCGCGCCCGCCGCCGATGTTGTAGACGGCGCCGCCCGCGCGCGCGTCTAGGTGGAAGTGCTCGAAGGCGGCCACCAGGTCGGCGGAGTGGATGTTGTCGCGCACCTGCTTGCCGGCGTAGCCGAAGACCGTGTAGGGCTCGCCGGTGACGGTGGCGCGCATCAGGTAGGAGAGAAAGCCGTGCAGAATCGCCCCGGCGTGGTTGGGGCCGGTGAGACAGCCGCCGCGAAAGCACACGGTGGCCAGGCCGAAGTAGCGCCCGTACTCCTGCACGAGCAGGTCGGCGGCCGCCTTCGACACGCCGAACAGCGAGTGCGTGCTGCGATCGATCGACATGGACGTGTCGATGCCCTGGAAGTAGCCGTGCTCCTGCGGCAGCTCCAGGCGTCGCTCCAGCTCGATGAGCGGCAGCGCGTTGGGCGTGTCGCCGTAGACCTTGTTGGTCGAGCAGTGGACGAACGTCGCGGAGTCGGCGTGGCGGCGCGTGGCCTCCAGCAGGTTCAGCGTGCCCAGCGCGTTGACCTCGAAGTCCGTGTGCGGGTCGCTCGCAGCCCAGTCGTGCGACGGCTGCGCGGCGGTGTGGATGACCAGCTCGACCTGCCCCGCGCGCCCGGCGAACACGCGCTCGACGGCCTCGCGGTCGCGAATGTCGAGGTCCAACGAGGTGAAGGCGCCGGGAAAGCGTGCGAGCAACGTCTCGGTCATGTGCGCGGTCGACGCCTCGGCGCCGAAGAAGCTTGCCCGCATGTCGTTCTCCAGGCCGATCACGTCGAAGCCGAGCTCGACGAAGCGCGCGACCGACTCCGAGCCGATCAGCCCTCCCGAGCCTGTGACTATCGCGGTGGGCATCGGCGCCCTCGCAGCATGGCGATGACGAGCGCGCTCACGCGCCGTCGTAGACGAAGGGAAGCTCGCCGGCGATGTCGCGCAGCAGCGGCGCGGCGGCGTCGCGCTCGGAGACCGTCAGCTCATGCTCTGCCAGTGGCCAGGCGATGGCCACGTCGGGATCGTTCCAGGCGATGCCGCGCTCCAGCTCGGGGTCGTAGTAGGCGCTCTGCTTGTAGAGCACGTCTGCGACGTCGCTGAGCACGCAGAATCCGTGCGCGAAGCCCACCGGCACGTACAGCTCGCGCATGCTCTCGTCGTCGAGCTGCACCGCCTCCCACTGGCCGTAGGTCGGCGAGCCGCCGCGCACGTCCACGGCCACGTCGACGATGCTCCCGCGCGCGCAGCGCACGAGCTTTGCCACGCCCGCGCCCACCTGGAGGTGCATGCCGCGCAGCACGCCGCGCGATGAGCGCGAGTGGTTGTCCTGGACGAAGCGCTCGTCCTCGGCGATGCCCAGCTGCTCATGCCAGCTGGCGCGGTAGGTCTCGCTGAAGAAGCCGCGCCCGTCCACGAACGTGGCGGGCTCGATCGCGACCAGCCCGTGCAGACGTGTCGGAAGCACGCGCATAGGCGCAAGAGGGTAGCCGCTTGCCTATATTCGCCGACGATGAGCGCGCGCTCGCACGGTCCGCAGGCCACTTCCGCCGGCGGCGCCGATCGTTGGCCGCGCGGACCCGACGAGCCGCGCCTGGCGAGCGGCGCCGTGCACGTGTGGCGCGCGGACCTGACGACGGTCGGCCCAGACGTCGTGGCCTCGCTGAACGCCGAGGAGCGCGCGCGCGCCGAGCTCATCGTCCGAGCGACCGATCGTCGGCTGTGGAGCAGCGCGCGCGGTGTGCTCAGAGCGCTGCTCGCGCGCTACCTGGGAGGCGACGCCGCCCGCGTCGAGCTGCTTGTGGGAACGCACGGCAAGCCCGAGCTCGTGAGCGACCGCGGGCAACGCCCGGAGCTGTTCTTCAATCTCTCGCATTCGCGCAACCTGGCGCTGTATGCGTGCAGCTCGCACGCGCCCGTCGGCGTGGACGTGCAGGCGCTGCGCGACGGCCGCCGCCGCACGGGCGTCGATCACGTCGCGCTCGCGAGGTCCGCTTTCGGCGAGCGCGAAGCGCGCCGCCTGAGCCTGGTCTCACCCGCACGGCGCGAGTGGGAGTTCCTGCGAGCGTGGACGCGCCATGAGGCGGAGCTCAAGCGGCTTGGCAGGGGAATCGGCATCGGCGCTGGCGGTGACGATGGCGCTGGCGACCAGCCTGACCGCGACGGCGCCGCGGCGCGGCCCGCCGAGCCGTGCAGGCCATCGTGGGTCGTGGAGCTCGACGTCGGCCGGAGGGCTGTCGCGGCGCTCGCACTCCATGGGGAGCCGAGCGAGCTGCAGCAGTGGTCCTGGCGTGCCTAGAGGATCTTCACGGTGATCCGCTGGGTGACCCTCTTGCCGTTGACGACCGCCGTCAGCATCGTCGAGACGCCGTGTTTGGCGCGGATCTTGCGCAGCAGCTTCGGGCTGACGCGGATCGCCAGGTGCACGGTCTTGTTCGACGGCAGGCTGAACCCGACACGACCGTACGTTTCTTCTCCGCCGTAGGACGAGAGGTCCGCAGCGCTCGAGCTCAGCGTCGCGACGCCCTTGCACGGGCTGACGCGGCAGAACATGGCCACGGCGACGATGCGGCTGTGGTTGACGCCGTCGGTCTGCGGGCTGACCCTGATCGGCGCGAGCGCCGGCGGCAGCCCGTCCTTGCCGCCGGGGCAGATGTGCGTGGCGTCCGCGCCCGTGCCGAGCGTGACGCGCATCATCAGTTCCGTGTTGCGGTTGGCGGCGAAGCCATCCATGGCCGACGTGACCGACGGCGACAGGATCCCTCCGTTGCCGGTGCCCTGATCCTTGATGAAGGAGTCGGTCGTAGCACCCGTGACGGCGCCCAGGATCTGGTAGGGCACGCCGCTGCGATAGACGTTCGGGACATAGCCGCCGCTGTCGTTGAGCCCCACGTAGTCGCCCGCGCTGACGCACAGGTTGATCGGGATAAAGCTCGTCACCGTCGAGGCGCCGGCGCCGTTTTCGCCGCAGATCGGCAGATCGAAGCCCTGTGAGGTGATGTTCACCTTGGCGCCGCCGCCTGAAAGCGGCGCGAGGTCCTGAAAGTGGATCGTGGCCAGCGGCAAGGGGCCGTTGGTCGCGCGCTGGGCACAGCCCTCGACTTCGATCTTCGTCGCCTGACCCGTGGCCGGCACGCGCGTCTGGCCAGCCGTGTTGGAGAAGTTCCACAGGGCCGTGTCGGCGCCGAAATGGAAGGTGTGGAAGACGCCGTTCGGCGCATCCGGGCCGGGTGGCACCTGTGTATACACGCCGGGGTAGCTGAGGTTGTCGGCCGTGTTCAGCGTCGCGGCGACCGACAGGGGGCTGCCGATCTGCGTGAGCTTGGCTTGGCTGGTGGCGGGGAGGAGCGCGGTC
>DATHJQ010000144.1:0-2159 GCA_035286505.1 Solirubrobacteraceae bacterium
CGCCCAGTCCGGCGGCAAGCGGGTGTCCCTGGCCGACCTGATCGTGCTCGGCGGGTGCGCGGCCGTCGAGCAGGCGGCCAGAAGCGCCGGGCACGAGCTCTCGGTGCCGTTCGCTCCAGGGCGCACCGACGCATCGCAGGAGCAGACCGACGCTGAGTCCTTCGCGGTGCTCGAGCCGACCGTCGACGGCTTCCGCAACTACTTCCGTGCGGGAGAGCCGTTGCCGCTGGAGCACGGGCTGCTTGAGCGGGCCTTCATGTTGCGGCTGACGGCTCCCGAGATGACGGCGCTGGTCGGCGGCATGCGCGCGCTGAACGCAAACCACGGGCAGTCTCGCCATGGCGTCTTGACGGACCGGCCGGAAACCCTCACCAACGACTTCTTCGTCAACCTGCTCGACATGGGCACGGAGTGGAGCGCATCGGGCTCGGACGGGAACGGCTCGGCGGCTAACGGCTCGGCCGGGTCCGCCGCGAACGGGAGCGGCTCTGTCCCGAACCTCTACGAGGGACGCGATCGCGCGCGCGGCGAGCCCAGGTGGACCGCCACCTCGGTCGACCTCGTGTTCGGCGCGAACTCGCAGCTGAGGGCCCTGGCGGAGGTCTACGCGTGCGATGACGCCAAGGAGAAGTTCGCGCGCGACTTCGTCGCCGCCTGGGACAAGGTCATGAACCTCGACCGCTTCGACCGATCCTGAGCGAGCGCTGCTCCAGCGGCATCTATCTCGCCCGCCACGGGCGGACGGCCTACAACGAGGAGGGTCGCTTCCAGGGCCAGCAGGCGGTCGCGCTGGACGAGCTCGGGCGCGAGCAGGCCATCGCGCTCGCCGAGCGAGCCGCCGCCTACGGCTTTGCCGAGCTGTGGTGCAGCCCGCTGCTGCGCGCGCGCGAAACGGCCGAAGCAGTGGCCGCCGCGACGGGCCTCGCGCCTCGTGAGGACGCCCGCTTCATGGAGACCGACGCAGGCGACTGGACAGACCGCACGTTCGCCGACGTCAGCGCCGAAGCGCCGGAGCTGTTCGCCGCCTTCGCCAACGCCGACCCTGACTTCGCCTTCCCCGGCGGCGAGTCCTTCGTCGCGCAGGAGCAGCGCGTCGGCGCCGCCCTAGACGAGGTCGAGCAGGGCCCACAGCCCGCGCTCGTCGTCTGTCACGGCATGGTCATCCGCGCCGCCCTGTCGGTGCGCATCGGCCGCTGGCTGCCCTACGGCCAGCGCGTTCCCAACGGCGCGATCGTGCCGCTTCAGCCGAGCGAGGACGAACTCGCGCAGATCGGGCGCGCACCCGCGCCCGAGGCCAGCTGAGTGCCGCCCAGGCACCCTCGCTGACAGGCACGCGCCCCTCGGCGACCGGCCGCGCTCGCGCCGCGACTACCCGCCGGCGAGCGATCACGACACGGACCGACGCGATCAGGACGTTCCTGACGACCGACGCCTTCGCGCGCTTCGGCCTGCCCGCCGAGCTCGCGTCGTAGGCGAGGCGAGGCTCTCCGCTCTCAGCGCAAGATCACGCAGCCCGTGCTGCCGTGCGCGATCAGCTTCTCGTCGGACTCCGCGAACACGCGCCCCTCGGCCGTCGCCGTGCGCCTACCGGCGTGCACGACGCGACCCTCGGCCAGCACGCGCCCGGTCACCTTGGACATGGCACGGATGTAGCGCACCTGCAGGTCGGCGGTCGTGTAGCCGACGCCCGCGTCGAGCGTCGTGTGCACAGCGCAGCCCATGCACGAGTCGAGGATCGTCGCCGCGATGCCGCCGTGCACCATGCCGATCGGGTTGTACATCCACTCTGCCGGCTCGAGCGCGAAAACCGCGCGCCCGCGCTCGGCTTCGACGATCTCAAAGCCCAGCAGCTCGGCGATCGGCGGCGGCGGCAACGTCCCCGACGCGATCGCCGTGATGTAGTCCAGGCCGGCCAGCTTCATGCCCTCGGCGGCCGTTGCGGCAGGGTCCTGCCAGCTGAACGTGCGGCTGCGCGTCGTCGCCGGCGCCTCTTCAAGCGTGCTCACGCCTCCTCCATCACCAGCGGCTCCGCGATCAGCGGGTCGGCGATCGGCTCGGAGATCGCCGGCGTCTCGCCCGCCGGCGCGCCCACGGCGCGCTTGACGGGCGGGCCGATCGCGGCGAGTAGCAGGCCGGCGGAAGCACCGCCGATCACAGAG
>DATHJQ010000145.1:0-3117 GCA_035286505.1 Solirubrobacteraceae bacterium
CGATCTCTCCCAGGGAGCGTCCGCCGGGGCGCCATACAGGCCGGCGGCCGAGTTGACGTGCTCGAAGATCACCAGCGGCATTGCCCGGGCGAGCAGCGAGCGCCCGCCCTGAAGCACCTCGAGCTCGGCTCCCTCCACGTCGATCTTCACGACGCTCGGCGCCAAGCCCTCAAGCTCGGCGTCGAGCGTGGACACGCGCACCTGGATGAACTGCGGGTCGCCGAGCTCATCGCTGATCTCCGGGCTGCGCCGCAGCCCGCTCCACCCGTCCATCGTGCGGAAATGACAGAACTCCGCCACGCCGGGCTGCGCCGAGAGCGCCATCTCGCGGCAGTCGACCGACGGGAAGGCGCGCCTGACCTCGCCGGCCAGGGCCGGAATCGGCTCGAAGGCGATCTGACGACCCGCCGCCGCGATACCGGCGGCTGCGCCCAGGATCTGGCCGCGGTTGGCTCCCACGTCCACGTACAGTCCATCCTCGCCGAGCGCAGACGCCAGGATCGCGCGGATCGCAAGCTCCTCCCGCTGCTGCTGGCGGATGTCCGCGCTGACAGCGGCGAGCAGCTCGGGTCGCTCCAGACGGCGCGACAGCGCCCCGACCACTCTGTTGACGCTGCGCACGCGGCGAATGATCGCAGCAAGGGCGTGGATATGATTGAAGGCAGATGTTGGCGTTCCGCCGTTCGATTGAGATCGCGCGGACGGGCATGAGCGGGTGGCGATCGCGGTGACAGGCGAGTTGAGCTCGGTGCTGCTCGTCACGCCTCTGTGGACGCGCGACGGGGGGATCGGGACGCACGTGATGGCCTCGGCCGAGGCGCTCACCCAGCGCGGCTACGACGTGCACGTGCTGGCGGCGCGACTGGACTCGGACATCCGCGTCGCGGGCGTGACGCTGCACGACAGCCCGCGACTGCTCGACACGAGCGTCCCGATTCAGACGCGCGTGGGCACGGCGCTCTCCTGCGCTCCGGCGGCCGTTCACCTGCACCAGCTTCACGACCCGCAGCTCGTGGCGCACATGCAGAGCGCCGCGCCGCTGCTGATCAGCGCGCACGGCTTCACCGCGTGCACGTCCGGCGTTCACTACTTCGGCCCGGGCGAGGAATGCACCAGGCAGCACGGCCCCGGCTGTGTGCCCAACCTGCTGGCGCGTGGCTGCGCCCATACGCGAGACCCGCGATGGTTCCCCGCCGCCTATCGCCGGGCCACCAGCGGACGCGATGCGCTGAGACGCTGCGACATGGCGATCAGCTACTCGACGGCGATGGACAGGCACCTGGCCGTCAACGGCGTCCGGGAGCGGTCCGTCATACCCCTCTTCCCCACGCTGGCGCCCGTCGAAGGCTCGGGGCACGCGACGCGACGCCAGGTCCTCTTCGCGGGCCGGGTCGTGCAGGCAAAGGGCGTCGACGTGCTGCTGCGCGCGGCCGGCGCGATCGACGCCGAGTTCGTCATTTGCGGCGACGGCTGGGGACTCGGTTCGATGCGCAAGCTCGCCCGCGAGCTCGCGATCGCCGACCGCGTGCAGTTCAGGGGCTGGCAGGATCCGCAGCAGCTCGCCCAGGAGCTGGCCGAAGCATCGGTGGTCGTGGTGCCCTCGGTGTGGCCGGAGCCGTTCGGTCTCGTGGGCATCGAGGCGCTCGCCTCGGGCCGTCCTGTCGTCGCCAGCGCAACGGGAGGGATCTGCGACTGGCTCGAGCATGGGGTCAACGGACTGAGCTTCGCCGCGGGCGACTCGACGGCCTTGGCGCAGGCGCTCAACGAGCTGCTTGACGATCCGTCCCGGCAAACCGAGATGGGCGCCGCTGGCCGGCGCATGGTGGCTGAGCGGTTCTCGCGCGAGCGTCACGCCGCGGCGTTGCAAGAGGCCTACCGCAGCGCATCCGACGCATGGCGCTCGCGCATGGGGCGCTCGCCGGCGGTCGCCTGAGCCGCGCCGGCGACCGCCACCGGACGCAACAGACGCAGGATCGGCCGCCACGGCGCCTGCGCGATGCGCGTCATCAGCGATGGCGCGCCCGCCGGCGAGCCATCCCTGTGCCGCCTCACCGCGACGGTCTCGGCGCGGATCAACCTGCCGGCCTGCAGCGGAGAGCCGACGCGCAGCCGGCTGAGGTCGGGAACCTCGACGGACGTACCGGCCGTGTCGAGGATCTGGCGGATGACCCCCTCGGGGTCGAGCAGGAAGGCCTCGTGGCGAACGAAGATACGCCGCTTGCGTGGGTGCGTCAAAAAGACGCAGAGCGAGACGAGCGCCGTCAAGGACAGGTTGGCGTTCATCACGAGCGTCCGCCACCTGCGCTCGGCCACTTCGTGCAGGCTCAGCTCTCTGACGTTGGAGGCGACCACCTCCTGCGGGTCTCTCACCAGGTAGACGAGGACGAGATCGACCCCCGCGAGCGACCGCAGCTCGCGCGCGCGCAGAGGGAAATGCGACGTATCCACAACACAGCGAGCACCGGCCTGCTCGGCGACGGCGTCGATCAGCTGCGCAGCGACCTCACGGTAGCGCCGGCGAAGCCTTCGCCGCGGCAACCACAGGTCGGCGCGCAGCACCGCCGAGGAGCGCTCGATACAGCGGTTCGCGGCCGAGCCGAAGAGCTCCTCGGCGCCGCCGACCCGTCGCCTGACAGCGCTCCAGAACTGCTGGCCCTCGCGCAGAGCCCAGCGCGGCGTGTCGCCGGTTATCAGCCACTCCTCGAGCTCTCCGGCGTAGAAGAAGCCCTCGCAGTTGCCCAGCGCGACGCCGAGGATCGTGCTGCCGCTGTGTCCGGCGCCCATCACGTACACGACCTTCTTCGGCGGCTCGCGCCGATCCCCGCTCATGGCTGCAATCTAGTGCGTCGCCGGGCCGCTCAGCCGCTCTGGCCAAGGCGATCGCGCTCGGCGTGGTCCGCTCCGCCGCCGCGGGCGACGACCCTCCTCAGCAGGTGGGCGACGGCGCTCGCCGCGCGCTCGACGCTCATCGCCTCACGCGCGAACAGGCGTCCCCGAGCGCCAAGGCGCTCGCGGCGGTCGTCGTCGTGCAGCAGGCCCGACATGGCGTCGGCCAGGGCGTCGGACGAGGGCGCCACGACGAGCGCCGCGTCGGAATCTGTCAGCTCTCTCCAGGTG
>DATHJQ010000146.1:0-6256 GCA_035286505.1 Solirubrobacteraceae bacterium
CACGTCCGGCGGTGACGGCGCCTCCGTCGGAGGCGTCACAGGTGCGGGCGTCTCGGGCGGAGGCGGTCAGTCGGGCAGCGGCCAGACCGCCACGGCGAGCGACCTTGCCGGCGGCAGCACGAGCGGCAGGTCCGGCTCAGACGGCTGAACACACCTCTGCGTGCCGTGCACGGGGAGCGCACACCGCGCGGCTGGTGGCACTCGGCCGTATGCGGCGCCAACTCCCAAGCGGCTCATGGCCCGCACTAGGAATCAAGTGCCGGTTTCGATCACTGGCAAACGGGCAAACCAGAGGAGCAGGGCTCTGATCTTCTCGCAGCGTGAAGAGCCGTTTTCTGCGCCAACTCATTGCGACCACCTCGGCAAAGGAGACAGAGTTTGGCCTGCATTGCCGCTGCGCATCTCGATCTCGCTGGCGGTCTTCACGCCCCCCGCGAAGCACGTCAAGCGATTGACCACGACTTCCGCATGGTGATCGACGAGCAGGAGCACGACACGCTCAACCTGCTGGTCACCGAGCTTGTCACCAACGCGGTCGTTCACACGGCCGAGCGCACGGCGACGGTGCATGTTGCTGTCGACCCCGATCGGATCCGTGCCGAGGTATGCGACCGAGGCCCCGGCTTTGATCCGAAAAAGCTCGCGCCGCCAAAAGCAACCGGTGGCGGCTTCGGCCTTGTCCTGGTCGACAAGGGCGCCAGCCGGTGGGGCGTTTGCAACAACGATGAGACTTGCGTCTGGTTTGAGCTGGACCGACCGCGCAATTAGCGTGCTCAGTTAGCATTTCCGGTCATGCTGGGGACGGCTAAAGCGCTCTCGGTCGTTCTCGACGGCGGCCCTGGACCCGGTCGCGACGGCGCGCGCCGCGGACGGTCGGCAATGCTCGCCGTCCCTTTCGCCGTGGGCTGTGCGCTGGTGGCATGCTCACAGGCGCAGGCGGCGCTCCGCACCACAGAAGTATCGGTCGACTGTGGCCCCGGCGTCGTCGTCGCGCAGTCGGCCACCTGCACCGCCAAGGTCACCGACACCGAAGCGACGCCGTCGGCACCGACCGGGACGGTCGCTTTCGCGTCGGGCTCGGAAGGCACATTCGCGCAAGCGCCGTGCAATCTGGAACCCTCAGAAGAAGCAGGGCAGTCCAGCTGCAAAGTTCAATACGAACCCACGGCCGTAGGCTCGGGCACGCACAAAATCACGGGCGCCTACGATGGTGGCGACCTTGTGCATGAACCAATGAGCGGGTCAGGCACTCTGGCAGTCACCCTGCGCACGACAGAACTCTCGGTCGACTGCGGCTCGAGCGTGGTCGTCTCGCAGTCGGCCACCTGCACCGCCAAGGTCAGCGACAGCGCCCCCGAAGGGACGCCATCGCCGCCTGAAGGTACGGTCAGCTTCACGTCGGACTCGCAAGGCGCCTTCACCTCCGCGACCTGCACATTGATCGCTTCAATAGGAGGGCAGTCCAGCTGTTCGGTCAAATACCAACCCACTGCCGTCGCTTCGGGTACGCATAAGATCACAGGCGCCTACGTCGCTGATTCTGTGCACGCCGCGAGCAGCTCGTCCGCAACGCTGGCTGTGAATCCCGCGCCGGTGACGTCGCAAGGGGGCGGGACCACGACCACGACCACGACCACGCCCGTGCAGGGACCGGCGCCGGGGGCGGCGCCGGGGCCGGTCGCTCCCCGCGTGACACCCAAGTGTCGCGTCAGAGCCAAAGAACGATGGAGGCTCGTGGGCCGCCGCAGGCGCCACAAGCTCGAGGTGCCCGAGCTCGCGGTCACCTACACATGCGATCAGAGCGCCGCGGTTCTTGTCGGCGGCGCCGTGAGGATCGCAGCCGTCAGGCACAACGAAAAGTTGACAAAGCCCAGGACGGTCAAGCTGACGACGGTCACCGCCAAAGCGGTCCTCGGCAAGGCCCACCCCGCGGTCGTCCTGGCAATCCCGGCAGTGGCGGCCAAGGCATTGCGCCAAGGCGTCCGCACGGAAGCGACCGTCACGTTCACAGTGAAGAACACCAACGGGACCGGCATCGGCACCATCAAGTTCCTCATCCTGCCGCCGGCGCGAGTCACGCACAGAAGCGCATAGCGAGCGGGTAGCGGCGAGCCGTTTCGGGGTCGACCTGGCCGACTGACGTCAGAGGGCCAAGCAGGTCAAGGACGCAGGAAGCGTGGCGTGCATCGCACGCGAGCGACCGAGGACGCAGAGATGCGCCGACCCTCTGGCGTCAGTCAGCCGCAGCCGGTGTTGTTGCCGCAGGACGAGCACGTGTAGCAGCTGCCCGTCCGCTGCATCATGCCTCCGCACTGACCGCAGGCGGGACCGAGGTCGAGTCCCTGCAGGCGCGCCGGCACGACGGGCGGGGTGTCCGTGAAAGACGCGGCCGCTGCGCTGGCGCCGCCGTTGCCGCCGTTTGCGCCCGAGGCGCGCGGTGCGCCCTCGGCCTCCTCGGCCGCGACCGGCCCGGCGGTGTCCGACGAGCTGACCGACTGGGCGGCCTCCTGCGCCGCCTTGCGTGCGCGGACCTGCGGCGTGAGGATGCCCAGCTCCTCCTGCGCGTCGACGTCCAAGAAGCGCGAGGCCAGCCAGCGCATGATGTAGTCGGGCATCGACTTGGCGAAGGGGATCTCGGTGTTCTGCGTGATGCCCTCCGGCTCGAAGCGCATGTAGCTGAACTTCTGCACGAGCGTCTCCAGCGGCACGCCGTACTGCAGCGCGATGGAGATCGCCGTGGCGAACGAGTTCATCATCCCGCGCAGCGTCGAGCCCTCCTTGCCGATGTCCGTCAGGAAGATCTCGCCGACCGAGCCGTCCTCGTACATGCCTGCCGTGATGTAGCCCTCGTGGCCGGCGATCGAGAACTTGTGCGTGATCGACTGGCGCTCGCGCGGCATCCGCCGGCGCGCCGGGCCGACCTCGGCGAGCGCCTTGTCGACGGCCTGCGCCACGATTTGGTCGACGTCGGCCGGCCCCTCGACGCCCTTCTGCGCGTCCGTGCGCAGCGCCTGCGCCGTCTTCGAGCCGTCGCGGTAGATCGCCAGCGCCTTGACGCCCAGGCGCCAGGCCTGCGTGTAGGCGTCGGCGATGTCCTCGACGGTCGCCTCCTGGGGCAGGTTGACCGTCTTTGAGATCGCGCCGGAGATGAACGGCTGCACCGCGCCCATCATCTTCAGGTGGCCCATGTGCGAGATCGCGCGCTCGCCCACGGCGACGTCGAACACCTCCAGGTGCTCGTCGGCCAGACCGGGCGCGCCGACGATCGTGCCGTGCTCGGCCAGGTGCGCCTCGATCTGCTCGACCTGCTGCTCGGAGTAGCCGAGCGTCTGCAGCGCCAGCGGCACCGTGCGGTTGACAATCGTCATCTGCCCGCCGCCCACGAGCTCCTTGAACTTGACCAGCGAGAAGTCGGGCTCCACGCCCGTCGTGTCGCAGTCCATCAGGAAGGAGATCGTGCCCGTCGGCGCCAGCACCGTCGCCTGCGCGTTGCGGTAGCCGTGGCGCTCGCCCAGCTCCACCGCCTCCTCCCACGAGCGCCGCGCGGCGATCAGCAGCTCCTCGTCGGCGCTGTCCTGCTCGGGGATCACGTAGGAGGCGTCGCGGTGCATGCGCATCACCGCGTTGTGCGCCTCGCGGTTCTCTGAGTAGCGCTCGTACGGTCCCTGCGCCGCGGCGATCTCGGCCGAGCGGCGGTAGGCGCGCCCGGTCATAAGCGCGGTGATCGCCGCCGCCGTCTCGCGCCCGGAGTCCGAGTCGTAGGCCATGCCGTTGCTCATCAGGTAGGCGCCGAGGTTGGCGTAGCCGAGGCCCAGCTGGCGGAAGGCCCGCGCGTTGGCGGCGATCTCCTGCGTCGGGTAGCTGGACGGGCCGACGACGATCTCCTGCGCGAGCAGCATCACGTCGACGGCGTGCTCGAAGGACGCGACGTCGAATGTGCCGTCGGCGCGGCGGAACTTCATCAGGTTCAGCGACGCCAGGTTGCAGGCCGAGTCGTCCACGTGCATGTACTCGCTGCACGGGTTCGATGCGTTGATGCGGCCGGAGTTGGGGCTCGTGTGCCAGCGGTTGATCGTCGTGTCGTACTGCACGCCCGGGTCCGCGCAGCGGTAGGCCGCCTCGGCGATCTCGCGCATCAGCTCGCGCGCCTGGATCGGCTCGCCGACGGGCTCGCCGGTCGAGCGGGCGACCAGGCGCCACTCGCGGTCCTCCTCGACGGCCTGCATGAACTCGTCGGTCACGCGCACCGAGTTGTTGGCGTTCTGGTACTGGATCGACTTGAAGCCGTCGCCGTCGATCGACATGTCAAAGCCCGCGTCGCGCAGCGCCGCGGCCTTGTCCTCCTCCTTGGCCTTGCACCAGATGAACTCGCGGATGTCCGGGTGGTCGACGTCCAGCACGACCATCTTGGCGGCCCTGCGGGTCTTGCCGCCGGACTTGATCGTGCCCGCCCACGAGTCGGCGCCGCGCATGAACGACACCGGGCCGGAGGCGGTGCCTCCCTTGGCCAGCGGCTCCATCGAGCCGCGGATGTTCGAGAGGTTGATCCCGGAGCCCGACCCGCCGCGGAAGATCATCCCCTCCTTGGTGTTCCAGTCGAGGATCGACTCCATCGTGTCGTCCACCGAGAGGATGAAGCAGGCCGAGCACTGCGGATGCTCCTCAAAGCCGACGTTGAACCACACGGGCGAGTTGAACGCGGCCATCTGGTGCAGCAGGATGTGCGCGAGCTCGTGCTCGAAGACCTCGGCGTCCGCGGCCGTGGCGAAGTAGCCGCGCTCGGCGCCCCAGCCGGCGATCGTGCCGGCGACGCGGCCGATCATCTGCTTGACCGAGTGCTCGCGCGCGGGGTTTCCGATCTGCCCGCGGAAGTACTTCTGGCTGACGATGTTCGTCGCGTTCTGCGACCAGCTCTTGGGGAACTCGACGTCGGTCTGCTCGAAGGCCACACGATCGCCGTGACCGATGCGCGCGTCGCGCAGCTCCCAGTCGACGGCGTCGAATGGATGCGTTCCGGGCGAGGTGAAGAAGCGCTTGACCTCGAGGGCGCTGCCGGACGCGGGCGCTTGGAAGATGGTGGAGTGCGGGGTGGGGTTCATCGGACCTTCCTCCTCTGCTGCGCCGGCGTTGCGGGCGGCCATTTGAGCTGTTGATCGGGTCAAGCATCGTGGCGCATGCGGTGGACGGAATGACGCGCGCGACGCGACTCGAAATCGGCCGGAGAAGCACCCCGCATTTTACTAGCTCAGACGCTGCTGGCAGCGGGTTGTTCAGCGCCCCAGCCGCGCCCAGTCGGCGAATTCCGACCAGGTGGCCGAGGCGCGAAAGCCGGCCTCGGCCATGGCGTGGCGCAGCGACAGCAGCCAGTGCGGCTCGAACGCGCTGCGCCGCGCCAGCGCCCATGCTGCGCACGCGAGCACCAGCAGCGCCGCCAGCGCGGCGATCACGATCGCCGTCGTGGACAGCGGCCGGTCGCCCTTGCTCGACTTGGCCGGCGCGGCGGACGTCGCAGCGGTCGTCGACTGCGCGCCGGGCGTGGCCGGTGTGGCGGTCGTCGTCGGGGCGGGCGCAACGGGCGTGCTCGCGGTGGGCAGGAGTTTGGCGGCGCTGGCCGCGGCGCCGGCCGGGCTGGGCGTGGTGCTCGGCGCAGACGCGCCGCCGACGGCACCGGGCGTGGCGCTGGGCGCGGAGGCGCCGCCGGATGGCGCATACGTGGTCGTCGGCGTGGTCGTCGCGGTCGTGCCAGCTCGGTTGGAGCTCGTCGCGCCGTGCGCCCTGGCCGACGCCGGCACCGGGAACGTCGGCGTGGTCGCCGCGCGTGCATGCTGGGCCGCCGTCGCGACAGAGATGGGCGTTGCGAGGCTGACCACCGCCAGCAGCGCCGGCAGCGCCGTCGCCAGCCGCGCGCGGCTGGCGCAGGGCAACGGCTTGTGCGTCGAGGGCATGACGGCGCTCATGCTAGCCCCACGCGCGGTTTGCCGGCGCGGCCGACGGCGTCGCCTCTACGATGGCCGGCGTGACCGTCGATCGCGCTTCAGAGCCTCCGCAGGAGCCGGCGCCGGCGGCGACCGCGCAGGTCGAGTTGGCGCTGCCGGGCATCGGCGCGCACCCGCACGCGCGCGCGGTGCTCGAGCCGGCGCTGCGCGGGCAAGGCTCGGCGTCGCACGCCTATCTGTTCCACGGGCCGGCGGGCGTGGGCAAGCGCGGCATCGCGCGGGCGTTCGCCGCGGCGCTGCTGTCCGACGACCCGCAGCAG
>DATHJQ010000147.1:0-2721 GCA_035286505.1 Solirubrobacteraceae bacterium
CGCTGAACTACGACGGCAGCTTTCCCGGTCCCACGCTGGTGATCTGCGCGGGCGACGAGCTGAAGGTCCACTTGGTCAACGACCTGAGCGAACCGACGAACCTGCACACGCACGGCTTTCACGTCTCGCCGGAAGCCAACCACGACAACGTCTTCCTGCGCGTCGAGCCGCGGCAGAGCTTCACCTACGAATACGACATACCGCGCGACATGCCGGCCGGCTCCTACTGGTATCACCCGCACCTGCACCCCACCGTCGAGCCGCAGATCTTCGGCGGCCTGGCCGGAGCGATCGTGCAGGAGGGCGGACTGGACGACCTGCCAGCGCTGCGCCACGTGCCGCAGCGCTGGATCGTCATCCAGAACACGCAGGTGCGCGCCGGCAGGGTGGTCCCAGTCGGCGACTCCAGCGAATCGGGCGCCAGGCTCTACGTCAACGGCGCAATCGACCCGACGGCCAAGATCAGCCCGGGGCAGCTGCAGCGCTGGCGCATCTTCAACGCGGACGCCGATCGATTCGTCGTGCTGCGCCTACCCCACGGTCAGCATTTTCAGCTGCTCGCCGAGGACGGCCACACGCTCGCGCGAGCGCACACTGTCACGACGCTGCTGATGGCGCCCGGCTCGCGTCGTGAGGTGCTCGTGCGCGGCGGCGGGCGCCCGGGCGCCTACCCGCTGAAGGCGATCCCCTTCGCGCAGTTTCCCGGCGCCGACAAGCAGGTCGACGGCGGACCCGTGCCAGACGAAACGCTGCTGACGCTGCGCTCGCGCGGGCGCGCGCAGCGTGCGCGCTTTCCCGCGCGGACCGCGCTGGCCAGGCCGCTTGACCTGCGCCCCAGGCATGTCGACCGCAAGCGCACGATCGTCTTCAACGAAATGACCGAACCGTCGGGCCTCGCCAAGTTCACGCTCAACGGCATGACCTTCGACGCCAACCGCACCGACGTGACGATGAAGCTCGGCTCGGTGGAGCAGTGGACGCTCGTCAACGAAACCGGCGAATGGCACACTTTTCATATCCATATAAATGATTTTCAGGTCGTCAGCGTCGCCGGCAAGCGTGTGCCCTATGTCGACCACGAGGACAACGTCGCCCTGCCGCCGCACTCGCACACCGTCGTGCTGATGGCGCCCACCGACTTCACCGGCAAGTTCGTCTTTCACTGCCACGTCACCTTCCACGAGGACCACGGCATGATGGCCACCGTGCAGGTCGTGCGCGAACCGACCGCCGCGCAGTCGCGGCGTGCGGTCGTGCGCGACGGCGGCCTTGCGATCGCCTCCGCGGCATATGGATCGGGCTCGCCGCCGCCCTCCGTCAGGTCGCTGCTGTTCTTCTGCCGGGCGCTGGGAATCTCGTCGCCGCGCTGGCGCACCTAGCCGCGGGCCGCAGACGCGGCGTCGATGTCGGGCAGACCTATGCCGGCGGACGCACGGCCCGGCTGATCAGCGGCGCCTGGCCCGCGGGCTGCACGACCACGCGCAGCCGTCGATGCACGCCGGCGTTCAGGCTGAACGTGGTCACTCCAGCGGCGTTCAGCCGCGCGCGCAGCTTCGTGCTCCACGACGCTCCCTTCGGCGACTGCAGCTGCAGCAGCGCTTTGGCCCCGGGTCGCGCGGCCTGCACGCGCACGAGCGTCGTGCTTGCATGCGCCCGGCGCTTCTTGGCGAAGTGCACGAGCACGGCGTCCAACGAAGCGCCCGGCGGGAATCCCGGCGGCGCAGTCGCCAGCACGACGACCTTGCCGTGCATCGTCGGGTGCACCAAACATTCGTAGGCGTAGACGCCAGGCGTGGAGAACGTGTAGGAGAAGGTCGCGCCGGCCTGCAGCGTGCCCGAGTTGAACTGGCTGTCGGCGGCCGTGACCGTGTGCGGACCCAGGCCGGAGTTGCGCCACAGCACGGTCTGCCCGGCGAGCACCGTGACTTCCGACGGCTGGTAGGCGCGGAAGACGATCGCAACGTTCGTGTCCGTCGCGGCCGTGCTGCCCACGGCGACCACCAGCAGCGCGACAGCGCCGGCGAGCATCGCCAGCGCCATGCGCCTGGCGGCCGTGCCCGCGCTCGAGGAGGCCTTCACGCGGCGCAGGGTAGCGAATGGCGAACGCCGCTCACGCGGCTCGCACGTTTGAAATGCCCCGCTGGTAGCTTGCACTGATCTGCTGAACCCGGCATCGGAGGCGCACGATGGCTAAGGAGTTCAAGGCATTCCTGCTGCGCGGAAACGTCGTCGACCTGGCGGTCGGCATCGTCATCGGCGCAGCCTTCGGAGCGGTCGTCACCGCACTGGTCCGCGACCTGATCACCCCGATCATCGCGGCGATCATCGGCAAGCCGGACTTCTCGAACCTGATGTTCACGATCCACAAAAGCACCTTTCACTACGGTGACTTCATCAACGTGCTGATCGCGTTCCTGTCGATCGCGGCGGCCGTCTTCTTCTTCATCGTCAAGCCGGTCAACACGCTGATGGAGCGGCGCAAGACCGGCCGCGACGTGGAGTCCGAGACGCGTCCCTGCAGCGAGTGCCTGAGCGAGATCCCGCGAGCGGCGCGAAAGTGCGCCTTCTGCGCCTCGCCGCAGGTCGCAGCCGCCTGACGCCGACCCCGCGCGACACGTCGCCCGTCGCCGCTCGCCTGAGCGCGATCCCGGCGGGTGCGCCGCGCGCGATCTTGCCGGCTCGGTCGCGCGCGATCTTGCAACGGGGGGTGAAACTTCGTCA
>DATHJQ010000148.1:0-13754 GCA_035286505.1 Solirubrobacteraceae bacterium
CCGTTATTGCATCGACGTCCTCACGCAGATCGCTGCGATCCAGGCCGCGCTCGACAAGGTAGCCCTGGGGCTGCTTGACGGCCACGCCCATACCTGCGTGATCGGCGCCGAGCCCGGCGAGCAGGACGCGCGCACCGCCGAGATGATGGCCGCGATCGGGCGGCTCATGCGCCGGGGATAGCAGCGCGGCTGGGCGCGAAGCGATCTAGGTCCGCTAGCTGCCCGACGCGGAGGAGCCGAGGGTCGCGATGGGGCTCGCGCGCGCGATCACGAGCTGTCCGGCGGGTTCGCAGACGCAAGTGAGTAGACCTCAATCTCCTGTTCGATCCCCTTCAGCTTGCGTCTCCCGGCTGTGGTCCAAGGGAAGTCCTCCGCGGCCTGCTTGAGCTCGAAGGACGCATAGACCATGCCGGGGTCGGCGACGCCGGTGATCCGGCTGGCCAGGTTGACCGGCCTGCCATACCAATCGCCGCTACGCGCAAGCGCCGGACCGAAGGCGGCGCCGGCGCGCAAGCGGGGTAGATCGGGTGCTTCATCAGCCGCTTCGATCAGCCGTAGAGCAACCGTGACCAGCGCGTCGGGGTCCAGTGAGACAAGCATCGCAGCGTCGCCGATGGTCTTGACCAGACGCACCGGCGCAGTGGCAACGTCGCTGGCAAGCTCGCCGAGCCTCGTGGCTACCGCTCCGACCTCCTCGGCGGGCAACTGCTCTCCGAGCGGGGTGAAGCCGACCAGGTCCGCGAATGCGACCGCTACATCGCGCGTCCCTAGTCGGTCTCCCGACTCGAGCATTGCGAGCGAGACCGCCTGATGGCGCAAGCGCTCGCGCATGTGCAGGTTGAGCAGATACTCCATCAGCGGAGTGACGGCAGGGAGCATCACCTCGGCTGCCTCGGCGTTTCGTAGTGCCAGCTCGTCCTCTGTGACCCCTGCCTTCAGGAATGTCTGATTGAAGAGCTCCCCCATCGCGTCTGCGGCCTGTGCCATGCCGCGGCCGAGCACCCGTGCGACCTCCCGCATCCCCTCCCGATCGAGCCCGGCCTGGTTGAAATTAGCCAGCAGGCGAGCGGCGTTTAGGTCTCGCTCGCCGAAGGCCACGTCTTCGGGATCGGGCTGAACCAATCCCCCCGCCCCAAGCACAGCAAGGAAGAGGTCGACAGGAACGTCGGCCAGCTCTGCGATCTCCCGCGCCGTGTAGCGGGTCTCCTCGAGGAGCGCCAGTTCGGCAGACAGGATCACGAGCCGGTCCTCAGCTACCGCCTCCCTCAGCTGCTCAAGCGTGGCACCACGATCAAACAACCGCTGAAGCACTCGGAGCCGCCCGTCGCGGACCTCCTCGTCCAACCCATCGACCAGCCCCGCGCCCTCGAAATCGGGTCGGCTGGCGTCGTGAGGAGCGGTCATGCGGGGCTCGTCGGCCCAGCCTATCCGAGCCCGTGAGGCGCCACGAGCTCAAGGATGCCTGGCGTCACGCGCTCGCCCTTCAGCGAACGGCCGGGCGAGTGGTTCAGTGGATGCCGCCTGGTCGGCGGGCTGTCCCGAGGATGTGCGCGTCGGGAGGCAGGAACGGGGCGGGACTGAACGGGAAGCGCTCGCACGTCTCGATCTCAAATCCGGCCTGCTCGATCGCGCTCTTGGTGTCCCGGGCCATGTGACAGCCGCCCGCGACGTGGGGCCAGAACGTCGCATCGGCGAAGCGCTGGAATCGTGCCTGCCCGCGGGTCTCGGCGATGACATGCTCGTAGAAGCGCAGCTCGCCGCCGGGGCGGATGGCACGGAACAGCTCCGCGAGCGCGCGCTGCTGGTCTGGCACGGAGCAGAGCACGAGCGCGGCGACACCGGCATCGAAGGAGCCCGCCTCGCCGGGGAGGTGATCGGCGTCACCGTCGAGGACTGAGACGGAGACCGGCGCCTGCGACGCCTCGTGCTGGGCGAGCTCGCGTAGATACCGCTCGGGCTCGACGGCGACGACCTCGCTGACGGTGGTTGGGTAGTGCGCGAAGTTCGCGCCGCTGCCCGCGCCGACCTCGATCACCCGGCCGCTCAACCCAGCGAGCAACCTTTGCCGGTGCTCAGCGCCGCCGCGCCGCTCGCCGATCTCGGCGACCTTCTCGTAGATGCGCGCGAAGACGGGGTGGCTTCGTGTCCCGCCGCTGGGGACCTCTGCCGTGGGGGAGGCTGTCTGCTTAGACATGCGCGGGGATCTTCTTCTCGGTGCTCGCGACTGGTGCGATCTCCTCGGCCTCGCCGGGTTGCTGTTTGGCGCCCCCCATCGGCATGCACGACGCGCGGCTTGCCCTACGCGCCAGGCGCTCAGCGCGCCTGCCGGGCAGCCGGCCCAATCCCCAGGCGATCCCGCCCATCGCGAGCATCCCCAGCGGACAAATCAGAATCCAAATCAGTGACGTCATCATGCTGTGGTCTCCTTTTTCCGTCAGCTACGACGAATGCGTAGTAGGAACTACACGAGCGTAGTAGCTTGTGTCGGCCCTGTCAAGGGCGCGCGAGCGCGCCATGCAATCCACCGATACACGATGAGGGCACCGACCGCGAAGGGCACGACGCACATCGCCCCTCCGAGCACGTTCCCGAGGCTCATTCCGGTGCCGGTCGCCTGGGCTATCGCCGAGGGTCCACCGAAGCCCGCGATAGAAGCGATGAACGCGCCCGTGAACACGAGCGCGCCGAGCACTGAGAGCGCGACGCCCGCTGGATTGAACGCGGTCAATTTCGGCTCCCGGCCGCTCTCCAGCTGAGCGACGCGCAGGTCAAGGAGCTCGGGGCCGCCGATCGCCGCGGCGACCTCCAGCTCGCTCCACGCCGGTCCGCGCACGACCTTCAACAGTGCTCCGATGAGCGGCTTGCGGCCACACGCCTGAACCGCCCGTCGGTCGGCCGCCAGCTCCCGTCCGGCCACATAGCGGCTGCGCAGCGCGCCGAGCGCAGGCAGGAAGAAGAACGTCGCCGGCAGCGCCCGCACGATCAGCACCTTCAGCGGGTCGAGGTTGCGGACGTGGTAGCGCTCATGCTCAAGGACGGCTTGCAGCTCCTCGGCAGAGACGCCCTCCAGCAATCCCCGGCTCACGGCGACTTGCGGCGTCAGCGCCCCGTAGGCGAAGGAGAACCACTCCGGCGAGTCCACCAGGATCACGCGCCCCTTGAGCCCCGCGGCCGTGGCGGCCTGGGCAAGTCCGTCGGGCAGCTCAAGCGCGAGCGCCTGGACACGCCGTCCAAGAACCCGCGACGCGCCGATCTGTCGCCACAGGGATCTGATCCCCAGGAAGACACCCCCGCCGACCAAGAGGACGAAGGCCACCGCGGGCAGCAGGTTGTGGCCGCCGTCCACCAGACCGCTCACGCCGCGATGCGATACGCGCGAGACGATCAACGGCACGAGCACGCACCCAAGCGCCCCGCAGAGGATGTACACCCCCAGCAGCAGCGAGGAGATCACCAGCGCCGCGAAACTGCGGTTGGCGCTGTCGAGGCGCATCACTGCTCCCGGAGCAGCTGCTCCATCCGGCGTAGCAGCTCGGGGTCCTCGCGCGCCTGATCGACGAAGTGCGCCATCGCCTCCTCACCGTAGGTGCGGATCACGTTCTTGACTGCGATCCCCGCCGGATCGGCGGCGGTCGCCTCATACACATAGCCCCGTCCTGCCTGACGGCGCGCGAGCGCGTCCTTCTCCGCCAGCCGGCTCATTACGGTCATCACCGTCGTGTACGCAAGCGGCTCAGCGCGACCGTCGTTCAAGCGTCCCATCACGTCGCGCACCGACACTGGCTCTCGGGCCGCCCACACGGCATCCATGACCTCGGACTCAAGCGGCCCGAACGCCCTGCTGCCGGTCGGAGCTTTCGCAGACACCTCAAGCACTCTACTACAGCCGCGTCGTAGGCGGCGTCGAACACGGCCGCATCCACAACGCAGCGTGCGCCGCCTCGATATGCGAACATGTGTTCGTATCTACGTGATCTTCAATCCTACTCAGCCGCACGTCGCGCTCGACACCGCCGACACGCTCGACTCGATCGCCACTGCGCTGTCGTCAAGGCCCGAGCGCGGCCTGACCGTGTGCGTCAACCAGGACGGTCTGAGCCGCGCGCTCAACGACGCCGAGCAGCGCGAGGTCGACGAACGCGTCCGCGAGCTGCGCTCCCTCGCGGGCGAAGTCCCCTGATCGGAGGGCGCGTCAGTACGGCTCGTGCAGCTCGCGCGCGCGGCGCGCTGCTCGCGTGGGAAAAGCGAAGTCCTCGATGCGATGCGCGAGGCCGGCGCCTACGAGTCGGCCGACACCGTCTTCCGCGTCACCGCTGCCGAGTTCGCGGGCGAGCTCGGCGACCGTCCACGGATAGGGCGAGCTGAACAGCAGGCGCAGGATCTCGTCGTCGAGCGCGTCCTCGCGGCGTGCGATGTCCCCCGACTCCTCGCGCTGCACACTCATACGTCTTCGTCGGGGTGCCAGAGGATTCGCCGTCTATCGTCAAGGGTCCGCTGATCTTCCTTGTCCCGTTCTCCGTCGTCGGGCTCTGCCCACTCGCGCGCGCAGTAGATCGCGGAGCCGAACAGCTCGGACCTGACTTTTAGTCGCTTAGTCATCGTCAGCCAAGTTTCAGAGTCGACTCGCTCGTCGTCGATCATCGCTGCGGCCTGCTCCAATGCCTCGCATAGTCGCCTGCGGTACTCGCCCATTCCCTCGACGGCGCGCATGTGCTGCCCACGCCACAGACGGTGCTGTGGAGACTCGGGTAGCTCAAGCTGATCCTCGCGGGTTCGCGCGCGGCTGATCCGCCGATGGCCTGCGCTTGTGAGCGCCCAATGGTCGCGGCTGAACCTCCGCAAGTGCTCCAAGGCGCCGGCCTGTACGAGCGTGCCTAGCAGCGGGCGCAGGTTCCGCGTCGTGTAGGCGCCGGGCGCGAAGCCGAGGTGCTGGGCGATCCGGGTCATGGGGATTGGGCCGGCACATCTGCTCTCGTGACGCTGGGCGCGCTCGACGGCGGCGAGCACAAGGTTCTCGGGCACGGGATGAAAGCGCCCGAGCTCGGAGGGCTGAGCGCTCATATGCCGATCAGCTCGAGCTCGTCGATGCGACGCGCGCATCGAGAGGCCAGCAGCTCGTCGCCGTCGATCACGGCGACTCCATCTGCCTGCAGGCGCTCAACAGCGCTGTCGAGGACCGAGCGATCTACCCGAACCGCGGCCGCGAGCTCGTCGCGGGTCCAGCGCTCACGCTCTTCGAGCAACTCGAGCACGATCGCGCGGTCGAGGCGGCGGTGCTCATCCGAGCCCGCTTGGGTACGGTGATGACGCATGGGAGCTGAACCTCCTGTGCCACGGCGCCGGGGCAGTTACAGCTGTCGCCGGCGCCATTTTTTTGTCAGATTCGTCTCACCGTAGGCGACGGGTGCCGGGCTGTGGGGCGAGGATGCGAAGTTGATGCAAAGCGGATGCAACTGGCGTCCCGCGGCGCTACCCGTCTCGCCACTCGTCCGGCAGCGCGCCGGGCTTCCACGCCTTCGTGACCCCTCCCCCGGCCTGACGCAGTACCTGTGAGAGCTCGCGCAGCTGCAGCTTGAAAGCCAACTCTTCGCGCGAGTCGACGCCGGCGTCGTCGATCTCAGCGCGCCACACCGCCAGCGCGGACAACGTCTCGAGCAGTTCCTCGTCGTTCCACCATCCCTCCTGCAGCCAGGCGAGCGCTTTCGGGTAACGACCGTGCAGCGCGACGATCTGCCCCCACATATCCGCGCGCCAGTCGGCGTCGCCGCCGTAGGGCTCAAGCCAGCGCGCCCGCGCGCCGTCCATGACCCTGCCCGTCGTCGCCGGTAGCTGGCGCAACGGGCGCACCTTTCCGTCGGCGACGGCGCGCGCCACTTCGCTGCGCACGAACTGCCCGGCGAGCGTCGTCGGCGGCTGCTCGGTCGCCGCCGCCAGCTGCTCGAGCTGCTCGGCGACCGGCCCCGGCAGAGTGACTTGGTACTTGCGGCTCATCGCGTCCGCTCCGGCGCCGGTTGCGCTCTGGCGATGCGGTGAAGGATGCGCGCGATGCCGGGCAGTCGCGAGCGGGCCTGCTCGATCGCGTCGCTGAAGTCGGGGCCGTAGCGAGGATCGGGCAGCTCGGGATAGGCCAACGACGGCGTCTGCGCGTGGCTTCGGCTCATGCTCTGCGCCAAGCGCGCGATCCGATCGGAGTCCTGACCCTCGACGCCGAGATCCTCGCGCGAGACAAACCAGTCGGTGCCGCGACGGGCACGCGATGCCTCGACGTAGGCGGGCTCCTTGCTCGTTTGCCAGCCGCCGGTGACGACGAGCGTGCGCGTCACCGTCGCGCCCTGCGCGCGGTGGATGTGCTGGGCGTAGCCGAGCCGAACGCGCGCGAGATCCTCGCCGGCGAGGATCCTGCGCTCGCCCGTCAGGTCGAACTCGATCAGCACCTCCCCTCCGCGGTCGATCGTGAGCACCTCGCCTCGTTCGCCGTTCTCGATCCGCGGCCGGCCAGGCTCGCGGTGCTGCTCGATCAACGCCACGCGGTCGCCTTCGCGCAGCCCGTAATGGACGCCGGGCACGGGGACTTCCACGTCGCCGAGCTCGCCGCGCTCGGCGCGGTGGTGCTGGGCGCGAGCGTTGAGGCGATGGATCTCCTTGTTCGAGGCGTCGGAGATCAAGGCGACCTGCTCGATCGGGTGCGCCTCGGTCAAGTTCGCCCAATCTTGGACCGCCTGCTCGACCGCATCGTCGCGGCTGTCGGAGAAGTGCAAGCGGCCCTCGGCGAGGTAGTGGGCCATCGCCTTCTCCGAGCGCCCCGCACGCAGGTCCGCCCAGGCGCGCTGTTCGGCGGGGTCGAGCGTGCGCCTGACGCTGGAGAGCTCGGCGCTCGGCGCGAGCTCGGCGAGACGGTCGAACATGCCGCCGGCGCCGATCGAGGGCAGCTGCGCGCCGTCGCCGATCGCGACGAGCTTGGCGCCACGTTCGGCGACGAGCTCGGTCAGCCGGTCGAGACGATCGGTGTCGGCCATGCCCGCCTCGTCGAAGTAGATCGTCGCGCGCTCGCCGACGGTGATCTGACCGCGCTCGGCGCGGTGGACAAGTGCGTCGAGGGTCAGCGTCTGCCCGGCCAGCGACGGACTGTCTTGCCCCAAGCGCTGCGCCGTCGAGCCGGAGACGGCGACGCCGAACGTGTCGTTGCCGTTGAGCTGCTCGGCGAAGGCCGCGGCGTCGATCACCACGCCCTTGCCTGTTCCGGCGGGACCGACAAGCACGGCGCCGCGCGCTTCGCCGGTGATGACGCGCAGGGCATGCGTCTGCTCGTCTGAGAGCGCGCCGCCGATCCGCACGCCGACGCGATCGGCCGCCAGCTCACGGGCGTGCTCGCCTACGTCGCGCCCGGCGTCGAGCGCGAGCTCTGAGAAGCGCCGCTCGATCGCCTGCTCTGAGGCGCGCACGGCGAGCGTCGTCATCAGGCCGCCCTGCAGCGGCAGAACGCGCCGTTCGGCGATCATCGTGTGCGAGACCGCGAGCGCCTCGCGCGGGGAGAGCTCGCCGACGGACTGCTCGAGCAGCACCGCGCGGAGCTCGCGCGCCTCGGAGGTCGCGGCGCGCTCGGTCAGGCGCTGCTCGACACGATCCTCAAGGACCGGCTGCGGCGCCGGCGGTTGAGCTGCCTCGGCTTGCGATGGGCGCCCGTCGAAGTCGTGGCGCGCGGCGGTGTCGTTCCAGGCGTGCTGCAGATCGGCCTTCGTGACGAGCACCTTCGCCTTGCGGTTCTCGAGCTTCAGCGCGCGAAGCTCGTCGCGCTCGGGCGCCCTCCCCCACTTCGCCCGGAATCGCTCGGCGGCACGGGCGACCTCACGGCTGCGTGCAGAGAAGGCGTCGAGCAGGCCGCGCGGGACGCCGGCGATCTCGAAATAGCGACCATGCTTGCCGGTCGCACGCTCGATCGCGTAGCCGCGCTGGGAGAGCTCGTGCGCCAGCGCCGAGCGGTAGTAGGCGCCGAGCTCGCGGGCGGAGCGGAAGATCGGCCGGGAGGCGACGGCGACCAGGCGACCGTCCTCGCGGATCGCGCTGGTGACGACGACGTGGCTGTGCAGCTGCGGGTCGGGTGCGTCGCCCTCGATCACCCCGCGCGCCGTGGTGTGCCGGTACTCGGCGGCGAGCAGGTCGACGGCGCACTCCTCGACAGCGGGGCCTTCGTAGCGACGGCGCACTGTCGGCACGTTCTCTGTCAGGTGCGTGATCGCCTCGCTCACGGCTGCGGCGTGCGCATCTTCGATCTCGCGTCGTCGTGCGTCGTCGCCGAGCGCCCAGACGGCGGAGACCGACTTCGGCGCGCTGAACGTCAGGTCGATGCCGCCGCCGCGCCGCCCGTCTGCGCCCGCGCGCCGAAGCCAGGCGCCGGTGCGCGGGTGACGGCCCTCCATCAGCGCGATGAACTCGGGACCCTCGACGCTCGTCCCCTCAATGCCCAGGCGCGCGAGCGTGTCGGGCGAGACCAGCCAGCGCCCCGGCGCCTGTGTCGGCTCGCCGGCCGGGCTCAGGTAGTAGTCGCCGCGCTCGGGCTCGATCGTCTTTGACTCCAGGTAGCGGGCGTAGCCTCCCGCCTTCGCGGCGCCGATGCTGGCTGCGGTCATCACGTCGGTTACTGACCCCGAGGCGTCTCGAGCGGCCAACGAATTAGACAGCGCGGAGATAGTCGGGGCACACCTGTGCATCTAGTCTGTTCGGGCTTGGCGCTGTGCGCCGGCCGAACAGAGTCCGTGAGCTTGCGAACGGCGAGCGGGCAGCCCGCAGGGCTGCAAGGCCGGCGCTGCAAAGCGCCGGGAACGACAGCAGAGCCGACGCAGGAGGCTCGGTCACAGCGGGCGCAGCCCGCGTGCGGTATCTGTCGTTTGGGTGGTAATGCAAGCGTGAGCGACTGCCGGCCAGCGAGTCGCCGGAGCCGCTGGAGCCGGGCGCGAGCCCGCGCAGGGCGGTTCCGCTAGGCAAACTCGGGGGAGCCCGTGGCCCTACAACACGCTACGCCCCGCGACCGTGGCGCGGTGTGTTTGAGCTCAGTCGCCGATGGGCTCGTCGGGCGCGCCGGGAGCTCGGTGCTGAAGCTCCATCGGCCACCAATCGGTGCATTCCCACCTGGACGCGCGCGCCTCGGCTGCCTCTTGGCTCGGGAATGGACCGATGACGTGGAGCCCGCCGCGCGGGTCGCCGACGAGCAGCACCCATCCGCGGAGGTCTTCTCGCGCGCGAGCTTCGCCGGCAGCAACGCCGGCCTCGAATGCGTCGAAGCGATCCATCGCTTCGATCTCACGGAAGGTGTAGCCGTAGGCCCACGACTCGTCTCTGTCCGCCTCTGCCCCTGTCGTGCTCATCGCTGCTCCTTTGTGGTTGTTGGTTCGTGCGATCGCCGCGCCCGGCACGCGCGGAGCTAGGCCGCTTCGACCTCTGCCGGGCAGAGGTCGAGTCCCTGCCGCGCGATCAGCGCAAGAACCTCGCTGTGAACCCACCGCGTCGGCTCCGCGCAACCGCCCTCGGGCAACAGGCCGATGCGACGGCCAAGCCAGCTCGTTTCGCCGCTGACGTGGCCCTCTGCGTGTCGCTTGACCCGCCCGCAGCGCAGCGCGATCTGACTGAGGCTGTCGCCGCTGGCGGCGCGCCTGAGCACGGCTTCGCGCAGGCGCGTGTTCAGCACGATCGGGCTCGCATCGAGGCGCTGCAGCTCGGCGCGCAGTCGGCAGACCGAAACGCTCGCGTCGTCTTCGTGGCGCGCGATCGCGTGCACCGTGAGCGAGCGCGCGGGCTCGTAAGCCTGCATCTCGGCGAGCAGTTCTCGCAGGCAGAGCGGCTGCTCATCTGTCTCGCCGGGAGCGCAGCGCGTCCAGCGCAGCTCGCGGTAGGGCTTGCCACAGCGCACCGCTGAGATCGCGTAGCTCACGCCGGCGTCGTCGCGCAGCGGCTCGCTCGGCTTCGCGGTCGCGTCTGGCTCTGGCCCCTGGGCGCCCGACAAGTCGGATCGGCAAAGGCGCCGACAGCGCCCTCTGTTCGTGTCGGCGAGATACAGCTCGGCAAGCACGCGTGCGTTCTCCCGCGGTTCATCGGACGCGAGCGCGCCGACGAGTCGAGCGTCAGCGCGAGCGTCGCTGCGCCAGTCGACGACAAGCCGGCTGCCATCGCTGAGATGCAGGCAGCGAAGCTGACGCTCGGCGCCGGATCGCGCGAGGTAGCGGCCGAGCACGTCGGGATGCAGCTTCGGCGCGGCGGTCTGGTCGCGAGGGGCTGTGATCGTTCTCGCGGTCATGACTCTCCTTTGCGGGCGCGGCCCGCCGGGCGCGGGCCGTTGGCCGTCCGCGAGGCACGCGAAGCGTGCGAGGCTGGCGACGGCGACGGCCACGGCCGCACGCGCGCTCCTGCCTCTGTTGATGGCGCCTCGGACTCCTCGGCGGGAGCCGGGGCGAGGCGGTAGCCGACGCCCCACACGGAACTGACCCAGCCGGCCCCCGCGCCGACCCGAGCGAGCTTGCGCCGCAAGCGCGACGCGTGCAGCGCGAGCGTCCTCGTCGAGGCGCTGGAGCGAAATCCCCACACCTCGCGCAGCAACTCGCGCTTGCTGAACACGCGGCGCGGATCGCGTGCGAGGTAGACCAGCAGTGCGTACTCCTGGCGGCGCAGCTCGAGGCGCAGCGAGCCGAAGCGGACCTCCCGCGCGGCGGTGTCGATACTCAGCGCTCCGTGACGCAGCAGGCGCAGGTCACGGGCGCGCCCACGCGCGAGCAGCGCCTGCACTCGTGCCTGCAGCTCGTCGTAGCCGCAGCCCGCGCGGGCGACATCGTCGGCTCCGGCGCGGAAGGCCCGCAGCAGCTCGGCGGGCTGATCGGCGCCGGCGAGCCACAGCACCCGCGCGCTCGGCTCCAGCTGCGGCGCGAGCTCACCGTCGCGCAGTGCGCGCACGAGATGCTCGCGCTCTCCAGCTCGGGCACCGGCGCCCAGCACGATCAGATGGACCGGGCCGGACTCGGCCAGGGCGCGCAGTTGCGCGCGATCGCCGGCGATGCGCACGGCGTAGCCGTCAAGCGCGAGCTGCTCTGCCAACGGCTCGTCCTGCAAATCCTCTCCGACGATGACCAGCGAGGCCGTCGTGTCGTTCATCACCGACTCCGATCTGTTCAGAGCCCCGCCGTGCGCGGGGCCGCGGAGCCCGACCCCAGGCACGCCGTAGGCGTGCCAAGCTCAGGAGGGCGAGGCCCCGCGCGAGCGACCCGCTGCCCTACGCGAGCCGCCGCGTCGGTCGGGCGCTGGCGCTCAGCGCGCCGCGCTGGCGAGCCGCACGAGCACATCGCCGTGGCAGGCGCGCGGGGCGCACCAGCACCCGAGCACCTTGCCGCGCAGCTCCGGCAGCGCCGCCATCAGCGCGTCGTTGCCGAGCAGCCAGCGCTCATAACGCTCGATCACCTGCTCGCGCGTTCCGTGCTTGCCGACTACGAACGGGTTGCCCCACTTCGAGGGGCGCCCAATGTAGACGTGGTGGCGCTCGCGCTTGCAGTGAACCGCACGCGGCGCGCCGAGGTCTACGTGCGCGGCGACCAGCAGGCCGCCGTCACGCCGAGTCGTTGTGCTCATCTCTGCTCCTTGGGTCGTGGCTTGGCATGCCCGGGCCTGAGCAGGGCGGCGCGAGGGGTCAAGCCCGTCCCGAAAGGGATCGCCGCAGGCGACGCGCAGCGCGTGGCTTGACGCCTCAGCCGGCCGACCTGCTGGCCTTGAGGGCAGGCCGAGCGGCGACCCCGGACTGCAGAGAGTCGAGGCCCGGCCGCTGGCGGCAGAACGCCGCCGCTTCTAGGCGTCGGCGAGGTACTCGCTGTGCTGGCGCAACGCGCTGCTCGCCATCGGCACCCGGTCGAGTGCCCGCGCCTGCTCGATGTAGTCGGCGATCAGAGCCTTGAGCGCCTGCAAGCCGTCGATCTCGACGCCGGACTCGATCAGGTAGGAGCGCCCGCCCCGCGTCGTCGGGCGATCGGTGACACGCACGCGGCCGCTGACGCGCTGGCCGTAGAGGACGCGCTCGCCGGCGCTGATTCGGTAGCGGCCGAGCTCGGTGCGCTGGCCGACGGTGGACGGTGGAGCAACTTCGGGTGCGTCGGCGCCGTTGGCCCATTTGGCCGAGACGCCGTGGCCGGAGACCTCGTCGGAGCGAACCGCCGTGGCGTAGTGAAGCGACTCGGTGGCCGTGTCGTCGGGCAGATCAAGCGGAAGCCGGTCGGCGCCGGACTTGAGCTTGACGAGCCGCTCGATCTCGGAGCTCGCCTGCGCCCGCGTTGCGGGATAGGTGAAGCTCGTGCCTGTCTGCTCGGCCAGAACGCGTAGGTAGCGAAGCTGACGAGAAGAAGGTGAAGAGTTAGCTGTAGAAGTGTTCACTGTTACTCCTTTGGTCGGGGTTTGAGCACGCCCGGCCAGAGCGGGCCGGCGAGGCGTGTCAAGCCCTGTCCCGTCAGGGATCGTCCGCAGGGCGACGCGAAGCGCAGGGCTTTACACGCCGCAGAGCCGGTTCGCTGGCCTTAAGGGTGTGCGTGCCCCGTCCACAGGAGTCCCGTGTTCACTGCAGGTGAATCGGTGACTATTGATGCTGTGAGGCGCCTGCCGCGCCGGGGAGGACGACGCGGCAGGCAGCCTCACCTGTCACGCAGCCGCGGCGAGCTCGAGTGTCTCGTGCGGCTCGGGCAGCTCCATGAGCTCGCGCCCCTTCACGGCGTCCAGCGCGCTGAAGCCGTACTCGCGGCGCAGACGCTGGATCTCACCCTGGCGCTCGTCGCAGGTCAGCTGCGGCGCGCGCTTGACGAACGCTCGGACATCTTTGTCGCGCTCGCGCTCGCGACGCTGCTCCTCGGCGCGCTCGGCCTCACGCTTGGCTTTCGCCCGCGCGATCGGGGCGGTGATCTCCTCGGGCAGCCGCTCGATCAGGATCTCGTCGAGCAGCTCCTCGGCCTCACCCCGCCACGGGACGCCGCGCTCCTGGAATGCGTACAGGCTCTCGCCGAGACGCAGCGTGTAGTTGCTGGCCTTCGAGCGCGGCACCGCGATCTCCTCATCCGCCCAGCGTGCTGCCGCCAGCAGCGCGAGCAGCCGTCCGGCGATCTCTCCGGTGCCAGTGGGGTCGAGCAGGAACTCCCGTGCTTTGCCCTCCGCGGCATACACGTCGAGGTAGTCCGCCTTGGTCGAGCCGTTCTTGCGCTCGGTGAGCTCGACCCAGCCCGGGAAGCACAGACGTGCGCCCCGCGCGGCGATCTCGCCGAGCGCCGCGGAGACCGGCGCGGCCGTGAGGATCTTCAGCACACGCGTGTCGACCCTGACTTTCGCGAGGTGCTTGACGAGCGCGGCGCCGAGCAGCTGGTTGGCGGCGATCGTCTCATCCTTCACGCGACGGTCTTCTTCGCTGGCGCGCTTCTGGCCGGCGGCGATCTGCTCGGGAGTCGGCGCCGCGAGCGCTCGCGAGTCCTGCTCGTCGGAAGGCTCGTCCTCGCCGGCGTCTTGCCCGACAGCGGGCTGTCCTGCCGGAGCGGGGCGCTCGACCTCCTCGTCCTCGCGCAGTTGCTTCAGCGCCTTGCCCATGTAGTCGCCGGCAAGCTGGTTGGCGACGTCGGCCCCAACGATGATCGCCTCCGAGCCGTTGGCCGAGCGGTGTGCAGCATTTAGCGAGCACGCCTGCTCGACCAGCTCGTTGTCGAAGTGGACCTCGACGTGCTCGGGCTCGGTCTCGCTCAGCTCGCAGAACT
>DATHJQ010000149.1:0-4408 GCA_035286505.1 Solirubrobacteraceae bacterium
CTGACAGCCGACCTGCTCGACCGCACCGTCGGACCGACCAAGCAGGCGATGAAGGACGCGGGCGTGGACGGCGGCTCGAAGATCGACCACGTCGTGATGGTCGGTGGCATGACCCGCATGCCGGCAGTGCAGGAGAAGGTCAAGGAGCTCACGGGCAAGGACCCGCACCGCGGCGTCAACCCCGACGAGGTCGTCGCCGTCGGCGCCGCCATCCAGGCGGGCGTCCTGGCCGGCGACGTCAAGGACGTCCTGCTCCTCGACGTCACCCCGCTGACCCTGGGCATCGAGACCAAGGGCGGCGTGATGACCAAGCTGATCGAGCGCAACACCACCATCCCCACGCGCAAGGGCGAGGTGTTCTCCACCGCCGAGGACAACCAGCCGTCCGTCGAGATCCACGTGCTGCAGGGCGAGCGCGAGATGGCCCAGTACAACAAGTCGCTGGGCAAGTTCCAGCTCACCGGCATCCCACCCGCGCCGCGAGGAATCCCGCAGATCGAGGTCGCCTTCGACATCGACGCCAACGGCATCCTCAACGTGTCCGCCAAGGATCTCGGCACCGGCAAGGAGCAGAAGATCGAGATCAAGTCCGGCTCCGGCCTGTCCGACGAGGAGATCAAGAACATGGTCTCCGACGCCGAGTCCCACGCCGACGAGGACCGTCGCGCACGCGAGCTCGCAGAGGCGCGCAACAACGGCGAGAACGCCGCCTACCAGGCCGAGAAACAGCTCGCCGACCTCGGCGATCAGGTCGACGCCGACTCAAAGCAGCGCATCGAGGACGCCATCAAGGAGGTCCGCGAGTCGCTGCAGGCCGACGATCCAGCGGCCATCAACGCCAAGACCGAGGCCCTGCAGACGGCCTTCCACGCGATCTCCGAGGCCATGTACCAGCGCGCCCAGGAGGCCGCAGCGGCCGACGGCGGCGGCGGCAACGGCGCCGCGCCATCCGGCGACGCATCGTCCGCCGACGACGAGGACGTCGTCGACGCCGAGGTCGTCGACGAGCCCAAGGCGTAGCGCATGTCCGACTCCAAGCAGACCGTCGACCCGGCTGCGCCCGAGCAGGGCGCCGAGCAGGAGCAGTCCTCACAGCGGCGCTCGCCCGGGCGGCAGGGCTCGCCCGCACAGGAGGACTCGCGCGAGGGGCAGTCACCCGAGCAGGTGCAGGCCCAGACCCCCGGCGCAGCCGCGCCGGGGGCGGCGGACGGCGCCGCGTCCGACGGCGACGACGACGGGCATGAGCCGGCCGACGGCTCGGCTGAGCTGAAGGGCGACCTCGACGAGCTCGGCAAGCTCGCCGCCAAGCGCGACGAGTACCTCGCGCTCGCGCAGCGCACGCAGGCCGACTTCGAGAACTACCGAAAGCGCGTCGCGCGCGAGTCCGCGCTCGCGCAGGAGCGCGGCGTCGTCAAGCTCGCCAAGGAGCTCTTGCCCGCGATCGACAACCTCGAACGCGCGATCGTCGAGATCGCCCTCGCCACTGGCGAGACCGACAAGGACCCGCTGCTCGGCGGCGTGCGCCTCGTGCTCTCCGAGCTGACCGCCGCGCTTGCCCGCGTCGGCGTCGAGTCCTTCTCACCCGCCGGCGAGGCGTTCGACCCCTCGCTGCACGAGGCGATGGCCACCGTGCCCCAGCCGCCCGAGGGCGGCGCGCGCAGCGGTGAGGTCGTCGAGGTCTACCAGCCCGGCTACCGGCTCGGCGAGAGCGTCATCCGTCCCGCCCGCGTGGTCGTCGCCGCGTAGGCCAAGGAGCGCATATGGCATCGCGACCCGACTACTACAAGACGCTCGGCGTCGACAAGAAGGCCTCGGCCGACGAGATCAAGAAGGCCTACCGCAAGCTCGCGCGCAAGTACCACCCCGACGCCAACCCCGACGACAAGAACGCCGAGGCGCGCTTCAAGGAGATCTCCCAGGCCCACGACGTGCTCGGCGACCCCGACAAGCGCAAGCAGTACGACAGCGCCTCAGGCCCCTTCGCCAGCGGCGCCGGGCCCGGCGGCGGCTTCGGCGGCTTCGGCAACTTCGACTTCGACGCCTCCTCCATGGGCGACATCCTCTCCAACCTGTTCGGCGGCGCCTCCGGCGGAGGCGGGCGGGGCGCCCGCCAGCGCCCGCGCGCCGAACGTGGCTCGGACCTGGAGACGCAGGTCTCGATCTCCTTCGACCAGGCCGTCTCCGGCGCGCAGGTTCCGCTGCAGGTGCCCATGCAGGCGCGCTGCGACACCTGCCACGGCACCGGCGCCAAGCCCGGAACCACGCCCACCGTCTGCCCGCGCTGCGAAGGTCGCGGCGTGGAGACGCAGGGCCAGGGCGCCTTCTCCATCTCCCAGCCATGCTCGCGCTGCGGCGGCTCGGGCACGATCATCGAGGACCCATGCCCGACCTGCCACGGCTCCGGCGCCGTGCGCACCGTCAAGCGCCTGCGCGTCAACATCCCCGCCGGCGTGCGCGACGGCAGCCGCATCCGCCTCGCCGGCACGGGCGAGCCGGGGCGCAACGGCGGCCCGCCCGGCGACCTCTACCTGATCACCCATGTCGCGCAGTCGCCCGTCTTCAAGCGCAAGGGCGCCAACTTCGAGGTCGAGGTGCCGCTGACCATCCCAGAGGCGCTGCGCGGCGCCGAGGTGCAGGTGCCGACGCTCGACGGCGTAAAGACCCTGCGCGTCGCGCCCGGCACCGCGCACGGCGACCTGCACTACCGCTTCGTCATCGACGTGCCCAACCAGCTCGACTCCGAGCAGCGCAGCGCCGTCGAGCAGATGTCCAAGGTGTTCAACGGCGACCCGCGCGCCAAGCTGTTCAGCGGCAGCGCCTCCTCGCGTGCGAGCGCCGGCGCGGGCGCAGCGGACGCCGAGGAGGCCGGCGATGGCGCGTCCTAGCGTCACCCGTGTCACGCGCGTGTCCGTCGAGTCCGCGCGCGGCGTCTTCATGATCTCCGTCGCCGCCGAGCTCGCGCAGATGCATCCCCAGACGCTGCGCATGTACGAGCAGCGCGGGCTGATCGAGCCCAAGCGCTCGCCCAAGGGCACGCGCCTGTACTCGCAGGAGGACGTCGAGCGCCTGCGGCGCATCCAGGAGATGACCTCCGACCTCGGCCTCAACCTCGCCGGCGTCGAGCGCGTGCTGGAGCTGGAGGCGCAGGTCGACGAGATGAACGCGCGCATCCAAGACCTCGAGGTCGAGGCGCTGCACGCGCAGGTGCAGCTCGCGCAAGAGCTCGAGCAGGTGCGCCGCTCCTTCCGCGCCGAGCTCTCCGTGCCCTATCGCGGCGGCGCCATCGTCCGCGCCGCAGACGCGCGCTCCCCCTTCCCGCGCCGGCGCGAGCCGCCCAGCGAGAGGAGGTCCGGCGATGGCAGCTGACGCGACCAACCCCGCCGCGCAGGCCACCGAGGAGGAGCAGAGCCCGCTGGAGCGCTTCGGGCGCGATTTGTCACAGATCGCCGAGGCCGGCTACACGACGCCGCGTGCCGGGCGCGATCCCGACGGTCACCCGCGTCGAGCTGGAGACCGATCGCGGGGTCTTCATGATCTCGGTCGCGGCCCAGCTCGCGAACATGCATCCGCAGACGCTGCGCATGTACGAGGCGCGCGGCCTGATCGAACCCAAGCGCTCGCCCAAGGGCACGCGCCTGTACTCCCAGGAGGACGTCGACAGGCTCAGGCAGATACAGGAGATGACGGCCGAGCTGGGGCTCAACCTCGCGGGCGTGGAGCGCGTTCTCCGTCTCGAGCAGGAGATCGAGAGCATGCATGCCCGCATCGAGGAGATCGAGCTGCAGGCGCTGCAGGCGCAGGTGCGCCTCGCCGAGGAGCTCGAGGCGGTGCGCCGCTCCTTCCGCGCGGAGCTCGTCCCCTATCGCGGCGGAGAGCTAGTGCGCGCCGCCGACGTCCGACCGCCGTTCCGGCTGCCGCCACGGAGGGGCGCCGATGACGCCGCCTGACGGAGTGGCCCCCGGTGCCCCGGGCGCCGCGGAGGACGAGCAGAGCCCGCTCGAGCGCTTCGGCCGCGACCTGACCGAGATGGCCGAGCAGGGCAAGCTCGATCCTGTGATCGGACGTGACGACGAGATCCGGCGCGTCATCCAGGTGCTCAGCCGTCGCACCAAGAACAACCCCGTGCTGATCGGCGAGCCGGGCGTCGGCAAGACCGCCATCGTCGAGGGCCTAGCCCAGCGCATCGTCTCCAAGGACGTGCCCGAGTCGCTGCGCGATCGTCGCGTCATCGCGCTGGACATGGGCGCGCTGGTCGCCGGCGCGGCCTATCGCGGCGAGTTCGAGGAACGGCTGAAGGGCGTGCTCAAAGAGGTCTCCGACGCCCAGGGCGCGATCATCCTGTTCCTCGACGAGCTGCACACGATCGTCGGCGCCGGCGCCGCCCAGGGCTCCGTCGACGCCTCCAACC
>DATHJQ010000150.1:0-2011 GCA_035286505.1 Solirubrobacteraceae bacterium
CTTCAGCCCCTGCGAGCGCGCACGTGAGAAGAACAGCTCGTGGTCTGCCGGGACGCACCCGCGCGCCAGCCCATTGAGGAACACCGGAATCCGCAAGGCCTCGGCAAGCGCCAGGAGCTGCCGCTCGCCGTGACCCCAATACAGGTCGGTGCCGGCCATGATCACCGGTCGCTCGGCCTCGCTCAGCAGTTCGCCGGCGCGCTCGATCGCGGCCGTTGACGCGCCCGGGCCGACCGACTCGTTGACCGGCGCGTCGTCGGCCGGCGGCGGCTCGGCGGCCTCCATGAACACGTAGTCCAAGGGAAAGTCCACGAAGGCCGGCCCGCCGTGCGGAGCGAGCGCCGCCTGAAACGCCAGATCGGTCAACCCGGATATCTCCTCCGTGCCGCCCGCGGTCGCTGCGAGCTTGGTCAGCGGCCGCACGAACGGCACGTGGTCGATCTCCTGCAGCGAACCCTGTCCCCAGCGCAGCGCCGGTGCTCTGCCGCCGAGCACGACCATCGGCGAGTGGTTGGCCTGCGCCGAGGCCATCGCGCTCATCCCGTTCGTCACTCCCGGACCCGCTGTCAAGGCGCAGACGCCCGCCTGGCGCGTGACCTTCGCCCAACCCTCCGCGGCGAACGCAGCGGTCGACTCGTGTCGCACGTCGACGATGTCGATGCCCTCCTCACGACAACCGTCGTAGATCGAGAAAAGATGACCGCCCGAAAGCGTGAACAGCTTGCTCACGCCGTGCGCCTTCAGACGCCTCGCGATCAGCCGCCCGCCGTGATAGGTGCCGGTCTCCTGCGTGCTCTCGCCCTCGCTGGCCATCGGCGGCGACTCTATCCGCTCGGCCTTTCGTCCAGATGCCCGGGGTGGGAGTCGAACCCACAATCGCCGTCTAGGCCATCGATTTTAAATCGAGCGCGTCTACCGTTCCGCCACCCGGGCCGGTGGTCTGAGGCCAGTCTATGGGACGTGCGACGCATCCAACGGGGCCGCAACCAGGCGCGCAAGCTCTGGCCTGGAGGGCCGCAACTCGGGCGTTGTTAGCGTGTATTTAGGTCTGGATGAGGTAATTGGCCCCTGTGGAGGCTTCCGCTCTAACACACTCCAGCGCTGCGCCCGCCCTGCGCGGGCCGACGCCATTGCTGCGCCTTCAGTCAGATGAGCGGCTGATCGCGATGACGCGCCGCGGCCAGCACGCGGCCTTCGAGGCCCTCTGCTCGCGCTACCAGTCGCGCCTGCTGTCGTTCTGCCGCCACATGCTCGGCTCGCGCGAGGATGCCGAGGACATCCTGCAGGAGGTCTACGCCGCCGCCTTCAACGCGGTGCTCGCCGACGAGCGCGAGATCAACGTACGCCCGTGGCTCTACCGAATCGCCCGCAACCGCTCACTCAACCACCTGCGGCGCGCATCGGCCGTCGGCGTCGATTCGATGGACGTCCACTTCGCCGATCACGGCATGTCCACCGGCGACCGCGCGATCAGGCGGGAGAGCTTTCGCGAGCTTCTCTCAGACGTCCACGACCTGCCCGAGACCCAGCGCACGGCCCTGCTGCTGCGCGAGATCGATGCGCTCTCCTACGAGCAGATTGCCCAGGCGATGGAGACGACCGTGCCGTCGGTCAAGTCGCTGCTCGTACGCGCACGCATCTCGCTCGCCGAGGCCGCCGAGGCGCGAAAGCTGAGCTGTTCCGAGGTGCGCTTGGAGCTCGGTGGGGTCGCCGAGGGCCTGGTCAAGCTCAGCGCGCCGGCGCGCCGCCATGTGCGCAGCTGCGATCGCTGCCGGGCCTTCAAGAAGCAGCTCAGAGAGAACAATCACGCGCTCGCCGCCATGCTCCCCGTAGGCCCGCTGCTGATCGTCAAGCAGCTCCTGTTCGCCAAGCTCGGCTCCGCCTCCGCCGGCAGCGCGCACGTCGCCGGCGGCGCCACCGTGGGAGCCGGCGCCGCGGCCGGCGCAGCCGGAGGAGCGGGAGCAGCGGGCGGCATCTTCACAGTCGGCGCGGGTGCGCTGGCCACCAAGGC
>DATHJQ010000151.1:0-3816 GCA_035286505.1 Solirubrobacteraceae bacterium
AGGTACTCCAGGCCGGTCTGGAAGCCGATCGTGCCGCCGCGCACGCTCGACCCGCTGGGCGGCAAGCCCGGGTCGAGCGTGCGCGGCGGCACGATCGGCTTCCAGACCGGCCTGGAGTACCTCGGCGGCAGGCCCAAGCCGCTGTACTTCGCCTGGCCGGTGCCGCTGACGGTGTCAAAGCGCGGCCACCGCTACTCGCTGTGGGGCCTGGTGCGTCCGACGACAGGCGCCACGAAGGTGACCGTGCTGGTGCAGCGCAAGGGCTCGCACAAGTTCAAGACGCTGAGAACCGTCACCACCAACAGCCTCGGCTACTGGACGCTGCATTCGTCGACCAAGGGCGCGCACTGGCG
Organism: Solirubrobacteraceae bacterium; assembly: GCA_035286505.1. Lineage (GTDB taxonomy): Bacteria > Actinomycetota > Thermoleophilia > Solirubrobacterales > Solirubrobacteraceae > Palsa-744. Next base: position 354 of record DATHJQ010000151.1, read on the forward strand.
CGTGCGCTGGGTCAGCCCGGCGCACGTCAAGTACGAAGGCCCGGCCATAGGGGCTCGCTAGGCCGCCGCTGGCCGGCGCGTGCCGGCGTCCTCGGTCGCTCGCGTGCTACCGATCACAGATCGGCCAGCACGCCACGCTCCCTGCGTCCTTGGCACGCTTGACCAGCGACGGCCTAGAACGCTGAGCGAGCTTCGGTTGCGGTCCGGAGTCGCGCCGATAGCCCGGCGTCGGCGCGCGGTGTCCTCCTAGAGTGGTCGAGAGGATGCCCGAGCTGCCCGAGGTCGAGATCACCGCGCGACTGCTCGACGGCGCACTGCGCGACGGCGAGATCGAGTCAGCGCTGGCGCCCGGCATCAACGCGCTGAAGACATTTGACCCGCCGCTCAGCGCGCTGACGGGCGAGCGCGTCACGGGCGTGGGCCGCCGCGGCAAGCACCTGATCGTGTGGACGACCGGCGGCCTGGCGCTGCTGATGCACCTCATGTCGGCCGGACGCCTGCAGCTTTATGACAAGCGCGCCGGTCCGCGAGACCGTACCTCGCGGCTGCTCGTGCGCCTGACCGACGGACGCGAGTTGCGCCTGCGCGAGTTCGGATCAAAGCAGGCCGCGTGGGTCAAGCTGCTGCGCGCCGGCGAGGTCGAGGACGACGACGCGCTGGCGACGCTCGCGCCGGAGGCCTGGCCCGACCCGCCGCCGCTTGAGGGGCTGCTGGACGCTCCGCGCCCGCTGCACACGCTGCTGCGCGACCAGCACACGATCGCCGGCATCGGCCGCTCGTGGGTGGATGAGATCCTGTGGCGCGCCGAGCTCTCGCCGTTCAAGCGCGCCAACGACCTCGACGAGGGTGAGCGCGCGCGCCTGCGCGATGCGATCGTGCGCTCGCTCGGCGACGCCATCGCGCACTACGAGCAGGTCGTCGAGCTGCCGATCCCCGACAAGCTGCCGATGCCGCTGCAGGTGCATCGCCACGAGGGCGAGCCGTGCCCGCGCTGCGCCACGACGCTCAAAGCCGTGCACTTCGAGGACTACGTGATCGCCTACTGCCCGACCTGCCAGACCGACGGGCGCGTGCTCAAGGATCGGCGGCTGTCGCGGCTGCTGCGCTGAGTCAGACGGAGTCCTCGAGCTTCTTGTAGGCGGCCTGCAGCACGTCTGAGCCGAAGTGCGCCGCGAGCACCGAGGCGACCCAGCGTGTGGGCCGGGGCGCGACGGTCAGTCCGGCGGTCAGCGCCGTGGCGATCCACATTCCCAGGCAGTAGGGACAGATCAGCAGCTCGCCGACTGCGCGCCTGAACCCGCTCCCCCGCGCCTGCTCCTCGACCTCGGCGGGTCCGCCCTTGGCCTGGAACTCCGTGAACGGCGCTCGCACGGCGCTCGTCACGCGGTCCTTGGCGAGCAGCCGCGAGGCCTTGTGCGTGGCGACCGTGATCAGCGCCAGGTCGGCCACGTCGACGCGCTCGGGCAGCTCACGGCCAGAACGGCGCACCCATAGGCAGAACGCGGCGGACGCGGACGCGAACACGCCCATCAGTGCGGCGTACCCACCCAAAGGGTGCTCCTGCTCCTCGCGTGAGTATCCGGAAACCACCTCGTGCAGTCGCTCGGTGGCCATGGGCGAGAGATACCCGCCGCCCGGCGAAGCTACACGCTCATGACGATGCCCGACGCCCGCTACGCGCGATACCCAGGGGCTGTGTGCGGACTGGAATCAGGCGAAGGATGATCCCGACCCGGCCGGATTTCGAGAAACGGTGCCACCCCAACCATTCCGCAGGCATCGAACAGATCCCTCGCGGCACCGTTCCCGGGCGCCACCATGAAGCCGTGCTGCGTCCGGCTGCACATCTTGTAGCCGCGAACCACGGCAAGCAGCCCGCTCGAGTCCATGAACGTCAGCGCGCTTAGATCCAGGGCGATCTCGGACGTCTCCTCCGAACACGCCTTGTGCAGCGCAGCTTCCAAGTTTGGGGCAGTCGCGGAGTCGAGCTCGCCTCTGAGCTTGAGCGCATGCCGACCAGCACGCCGCGTCTCTTCGATCTGCAGTTCGCCCTTTCCGCCACGCACTCCCTCCATTCCAAACCCTTACCCGACGACGCCAGCTCTAATAGCCGCCCGTCGCCGTGACCGCGCCCGCCGGCCCAACCTGTTGGGGGCGCTCGGGAGTTGTAAGAGCGGCCTCTCCTCCTATACGCTGCGCGCGCAGAGATCCACGCCTCGCGTTACGACGGAGCCCGAGAAGCACACGGCAGCGTCCTTCGCAGCCGGTCGGCTTCGCCGGTCACACATTGTCTCTGGGGGATCGCGCTCCGGCCGTTCCGCCGATCAATCGAAAGGATCAGAACGGATGTCATATTGCTGCAGTCCTCTGGCATCGCCGAAGCGCATGATCGCCGCGACGTTCGCCGCTCTCAGCGTGGGCGCGCTCGCCGGCGCCACGCTCGTGGCGGGCTCCGCGCAGGCAGCGGCGCTGCCGACCGTGACGGCCACCGTGAGCGCCACCAGCATCAGCCTCTCCGGCGCGTTGCAGGCCGGCGCCGTGAACATCGCGAGCACCGCGACTGGCGGAAAGGAACCGAACGTCACGCTGTTCCAGCTAAAGCCGGGCGTGAGCCTGACAGAAGTCTACGCGTTCCTCGATTCCAACAAGCTCGCGAGCGACCCGAACGCCGCCGCCAAATACGGTGCCCTGGTGTTCGACTCGGAAGCCGCAAAAGGCAAGCCGGCCGAATCGCAGACAGTGCTTGCGCCCGGCCAATACGTCGCGCTGAACGCCGAAGGCGAAAAGCCCTCGAAGTGGCCGCGCAGCAGCTTTGCCGTCGCCGCTTCGCCATCGCCGGTCGCGCTGCCGGCCGCTCAGGCCACGGAGAGGACGATCGACTTCGGCTTCAGGGGTCCGAGCGTGCTGCACGTGGGCGAGGTCGTGCGCTTTGAAAACGAAGGCCACTTGGTGCACATGAACATCGGTTTCGTCGTCAAGAGCAAGAAGGCGGCGCGGAGGGTGCTGAAAGGTTTCGCCACGGGACGCGAAAAGGGTCTTGAAAAGCTCGTCTCCGGCCCTCCCGTGGGCTTCGCCGGCCCGATCTCCCCAGGAGCCTTCCAGCAGTCGACGATCACCGCCAAGCCCGGCTGGTACGTGCAGGCCTGCTTCATGCCCACGCAGGACGGCAGGCCCCACACGCTCATCGGGATGGAGCGGATCATCAAGATCGTCAAGTAGCTCAGACGGTCACGCCTGGCCCGTCCCCGCGCTGCGCGGGGCGGGTCCGGTGGCCGATCGCTGGGCGAGCCGTTGCCGGCCAGCTGGCAGCGTCGCGCGCCGGCCGCCAGGTCACGGGAAGCCGGGCGCCGGTTTCGCGATCAGGAGCGCGCCGGCGCCGCGTCGCTCGGGCGCGTCATTCCCCCGACGAGCATGCCTGCTCCGAGGTGCGCACCGAGCACCGGGCCGACCTGCGTGCAGAACA
>DATHJQ010000152.1:0-7291 GCA_035286505.1 Solirubrobacteraceae bacterium
GCTCATGGACCGGCTCGCGCGCCTCGCCGCGCGGTTTCACCGGCTCGCCTGGAGCGCCGTGCTCGGCGGGCGCGCCGAAGATCGCCAGCGCGGCGGGCAGCGCGACGAGCACGCCGAGCAGCGAGACGCTCAGGTCGATCAGCGTGACCAGGCCGAAGTCGCGCAGCATGCTGATGTTCGAGAGCGCCAGCACGCCGAAGCCGGCGATCGCCGTCGCGCCCGAGGCCGCCACGGCGGCGCCGGTGCGCCCGTAGGCGCGCCGCAGCGCGTCGATCCAGGCGTGACCGGCCAGTCGCTCCTGGCGATGGCGCTCGGCCAGCAGCACGCTGAACTCCGTCGAGATCGCGATCACGAGCGCGCCCAGCGTGACCGACATCGGGTTCAGCGGCACGCGCACGGCGAACAGGATCAGCGCCGACCAGCCGCTGGCCAATGCGATCGGCACGAGCGGCGCCAGTGCACGGCGGACGTCGCCACGGAAGGCCGCCAGCAGCACCAGCGCCACGACCGCCAGGCTCGCCAGCAGCGTCTGCACCCGCCGCAGCGGCGAGGCCACCTCGGCGGCCGACTTCGCCGCGAGCACGGGCAGGCCGACCAGCTGTGCGCTGACGCCCGCCGGCGGATGCAGGCTCGCGCGCATCTGCTCGATCAGCTGCTGCTGCCGCGCCAAGCTCATCAGGCGGATGCCGAAGGCCAGCGTCGCGACTCGGCGATCGTTCGTGAGGACGTCCTGTGCGAAGTACGGCGGGATCGCAGACAGCAGTCCGTCGACCTGCGCCTGCGTGAGCCTCTTGCGCTTCGCCGCGCCTTTGCCGTTCGCCGGCGCCGCCGCGGTCTGCTGGGCGAACAGGTCGGGGAGCGAGAAGGCCGGACACAGGCGCGCCCGCCCGCAGCCACGCGCGGCGCTGTAGCCAAAGCGCTTGAGCACGGCGCTCTCATACGAGCTCATCCATTCGATCGTCGACGGCTTGGTCAGCGACTTGGAGCTGACCATCAGGTCGATCTCCCCGCCCACGCCCGTCGTTCGCTCGACTGCGTCGAGGCCTTCCAGCGACGCCAGGTTCTGCGGGACCAGCTTGGTGATGTCCGTCTGCACCTTGGTCTGCGTGTCAAGGCCCCAGCCGAGCGCCGCCAGCGCCAGGCCGACGCAGAGCACGCGCCCGGGCCGGCGCACCGATCCCACGAGCGCCGCGCGGGATATGGCGCGCGTGAGCGGGTTCTCGCGCAGCAGCTCGCCGGCGCCGCGCCAGGCCGCCGAAGTGGCGCGCCATGCGCCGGAGGAGCGCGCGCGCGGCGACGCGCGGCGCGGGCGACGAACTCGCGCTCGCGCCCCGTCGAAGCCGCGGCCGGGCCGAGCGCCGGATGCGGTGGACGACAGCACGGCGGCGCCCGCGGTGAGCGCGCACAGGAAGGCGACGACGACCCCCACGACGAGCAGCAGCCCGAAGCCGCGCACCATCGGCACGGGCGAGAGCACGAGCACGAGCATCGCCGCGGCGCTCGCCGCGCCGGCCGTCGCGATCGTCGGCGCGCCGAGCGCCGCCGCACGGCGGATGCGCGCCTCAGGCGGCCCGCCGAGCTCAGCCTCCTCGCGCACACGCGACTGAAACTGGATCGCATAGTCGACGGCCAGCCCGACGAGCACCGGCAGCACGGCGATCGTGGCCATCGTAAGCGACGCGCCGGCAAGCGACAAGGCGCCGAACGTGAGCGCCGCGGCGAGCAGCGCGATCGCCAGCGGCAGCAGCCTCGGGCGGCCGGTGAACACCAGCCCGAGCGTCGCCGCCATGACCAGCAGCACGGCGACGAGCAGCAGCTCCAGCGAATCGGTGATCGAGTGCGTCAGGTCGGCGACGATCACCGGCTCGCCGGTGACCAGGTAGGACCCGCCACGCGTCGGGCGCCACTGGGGCATGTCGACCGCTTTGCGGATCAGGTCGATCGTGTGCGTGCGCTGGGACTCGCTGAGGCCCGCGCGCATGCGCACGGACACGAGCGCGGCGTCGCGGCTGGGGAACAGGTAGGCGAAGCGCTGCTTGGGCGTGCCCGCCGGCTTGGTCGAGTCGAACACCAGCGACGTGACGAAGTCGTGGTCGTCCAGGCTCGGCCGCGACGTCAGCCCGTACTGCAGCGCCAGCGTGACCAGGCCCTCCTGAAAGCGCGCCGTAGTGATCTTCGCCGCCTCGCGACCCAGCGTCTGCGCTTCGCTTTCGCTCAACCCGCGGCGCAACGCCTGGCGCCTGACCACGCGTTCGGCCTGCTTGGCCTGCGTCTGGGCCTGTTTGGTCTGGCTGGCGAGCTGTTCGTCGATCTGGCTGGCTGCCTCGTTGATGAACGTGCCCGGCCCGAACACGACCTTGATCGTGTGTGCGCGCGCGAGCTGGCCGCACGGCCCGTTGGGCCCACCCTCCCTGGCGAGCGCACTCGCCGGCACGTTGCCCGACAAACACCCCTCCAACCCGACCAACCGGTCGATGTCTTCGCTGAGCACGAGCTGCTGCAGGTCGCCTTTGACGAGCACCTCGATCGGCTCTTCGCCGAAGTTGCGATAGAAGCGCTGCGTCGCCTCGTACTGCGAGCTGGAGCTCGACACGAACGTGCTCGTGGCCGCCGTCGGGCGCAGTCGCAGCGCCAGCGCCGCGCCGGCCAGCGCGAGCACGATCGCCATCGCGATCACCAGGCGCGGTCGGCGAGCCGCGCCGCCGGCCAGCGCGGAGAGGATTTGCGATGCGTTCACGATTTTGAGGCTAGAGCGCGGGCCACTTCCATGGGGCACGCAGGGCGCTGGCGATGGCTTCTGTCACGTACCGCGATAGCTATGGTATATACGCGGGTCGGGAGAACAGTTTTGCGCTGCTCCATCGTGCGCCATCGTATATACGTATTTAATATTAATATATACTATTGCTATCGCGCTGAGAAACGGGGGACATCCCATGAACGGCAGCGTCCCCCAAACGCCCGCTTTGCCAATGGACTACTCCATGCCCAGCGGACCGGCCGATTCGCCGGCGAGGAACTGCCGCACGAACGGGTTCTCCGAGGCGAACAGGTCCTCGGCGGGGCCCGATTCGACGATCCGACCCTTCCACAGGACGGAGATGTGCTCGGCCACGCGGCGCGCGCTCATGATGTCATGCGTGATCACCACGTAGCAACCGCCGTTCTCGGCGTGGATTTCCTTGATCAGCTCGCAGAGCAGCGCTGTGCGGACGGGGTCCAGGCCCGAGTCGGGCTCGTCGAACAGCACGATCTCCGGGTCCAGCACGAGCGCGCGCGCAAAGCCGGCGCGCTTGCGCATCCCGCCGGAGAGCTCGTTGGGCATCTTCGCGCCCTCGCCGCCGAGACCGACCTCGCTCATGCGGCGGTTCACGATCTCGGCGATCTCCTCGTCGCCCTTCTCGGTGTGCTGGCGCAGCGGGAAGGCGACGTTGTCCCATAGCGTCAGCGAGCCGAAAAGGGCTCCGTCCTGGAAGAGCACGCCGAACTTCTTGCGTATCTCGAACAGGTCGGCGTCTGCGAGGCCGGGGATCGAGGTGCCATGCACGAGCACGTCTCCCTGGTCCGGATACAGCAGCCCGACGATGTGCTTGATGCAGACCGACTTGCCGGTGCCCGACGGCCCGATGATCATCGAGATCTTGTCTTCGGGCAGGCCCATGTTCAGCCCGCGCAGCACGTGATTGCGACCAAAGGACTTGTGCACGTCGATGAACTCGATCGCATCCGGCGCCTCCGACGGGCGAACCGTGCCGGTGTGGTACTCGAACTCCTCCGTGCCTTCGCGATCGCGCTGACGCTCTCGTTCGCGGGCGCTGAACGCCGTCCCACCCCGCCCAGCCGAAGCCGTCTCGTCGGCCGGCTCCGCGGCCGCGAAGTCAGACTCGCCGCCCGACTGGCTCGGCGCCGGGTGGTGCTCGATCTGCTCGTAGGACTCGCCGGCGCCCTCGGCGTCGCCGTGCGGTCCGGGCACCTGCTCGCGCGCCACGTCAGCCGCCGATCGGGGCACGCGGGTTGGCGCCCCAGAAGATCTGCGTGCCGAGCATGCCGATGACGTGAACGAGCACGAGGTTCAGGACCATCGACTTGGCCGTGGCTCTGCCCACGCCCACCGGTCCCCCGCTTGCGTTGTAGCCGTAGTAACAGGCCACCAGCACGATCGCCGTGGCCATGAACATGGCCTTGATCAGGCTGTACAGGAAATCCGGCGGATTCTGAAACTGCCAGAAGATCAGGAAGTAGCCGCCGGAGGAGACGTAGCCGATCTGCTGCACGACGGCGATGTAGGAAGCCAGGAAGGCCGCGCCGATCCCGGCGAGGTACATGAACGGCAGCACCAGCCACGCGGCCAGCAGGCGCGTGGCGCAGAGGAAGGTCATCGAGTTGATGCCCATGACCTCCAGCGCGTCGATCTCCTCGGAGATGCGCATGGCGCCGAGCTCGGCGACGATTCCCGTGCCGACCTTCGCCGCCATCATGTATCCGAAGGCGTACGGCGTGATCTCGCGCAGGTCGCACCACGCCGTGAACACGCCCGAGTAGGCGGGAGCTCCCTGGGCAGCGGTGAAGTAGGCGCCCTCGATCCCGCACTGCAGGCCGAGGATGAACATCAGCGTCCAGATGATCGTCGTCGAGCCGACGATCAGGATGCCCGACTGGCGCAGCGCCTCGCCGAAGAAGCGGAACACCCGCAGGCCCCAGACGTCGCGGACGATCTGTCCGGTGAACTTGCCGATTTCGCCGGTCGCCGCGAGCCATTCGCGCGGCATCGCCAGAAGGCCGCCCATTACTTGATCACCAGGATCTGGGGGTGGGTGGCGAGCAGCGTCTGCGTGAAGACGTAGTCGAAGGAGAAGATCGCAGTGAACGCGAGCACGACGGCCTCGTTGACCGCGCGCCCGACACCCTCGGCGCCGCCGGAGGCGGTCATGCCCTTGTAACAGCAGACGATCGCGATGATCGCGCCGTAGATCGTCGTCTTCAGCACCGAGCCCCACAGGTCGGTCGTCGACGCGTTGGCGAACAGCGTGTTCCAGAAGGGGCCGAGCGCTTGGCCGTTGACGAGCTCGGCGATGATGCCGCCGAAGATGCCGAACAGCAGCGCGTAGATGTCGAACAGGCCGGTGACGACCATCAGCGCCAAGAAGCGCGGCACCACCAGGTTCTTGACGGGGTCGACGCCGAGGACCTGCAGGGCGTCGAGCTCCTCGCGCACCTTGCGCGCGCCCAGATCGGCGGTTATGGCGGTGCCGGCCACGCCCGCCACGACGATCGCGGTCACGCTCGGGCCGATCTCGCGCACGGCTCCGAGCACGAAGAAGCCGCCTAGCCGATCCAGCGCTCCGAAGATCGTCAGGAAGTTCGCCGCCTGCAGGCCCGGAGCGGCGTAGCAGATGCAGACGGTCGAGACCAGCAGCGGAAACCAGCACAGCCGCAGCGCGAACAGGAACTGCGAGACGAGCTCTCCCCCGTAGGGGTACGGAGGACGCAGGGCGGACCAGATCGTCCTCCCGGTGAGGATCATCATGTCCCCGAATTCCTCGAGCACGTGCCGCGCCGGGACGAACGCCCGCTCGGCGACGCTGCGAACCATCTCTGCTCACCCCTCCTCGGGTTGCCGTCGCTGGTCGGACGAACTCTACGCGATGGCGCCTCCGCGCGCCACCGACTGCCGCCGCCGCAGTCCCCTGTTCACGGGTCCGCAGGCCGTGACGATGCGCAACAGCCACTGATATCGTGCCGCCATCGTGAGGGGACGGAGAGTCTTCCGGTTCGTGTTCGTCGGCGCATGCTCGGCGCTGGTTCTCGGCGGCTGCGGCGGCGGCTCGCAACAGACACACGGCGAAACCAAGCGCAGCTACAAGATGCGCATCTCCGCAGCGACGTTTCCCGCCAAGCAGGCGATCTCCAAGCCCGTGCAGCTGCGCGTGAAGGTGCTCAACGAAGAAAGCCGCGCGGTGCCCAACGTGGCGATCACCGTGGACTCGTTCTCCTACGTCGAAAAATATCCCGAGCTGGCGGCGAGCAACCGGCCCGTCTGGGTGGTCGAACGAGGCCCCGGCGCGATACCGCGGCGACCCGTGCAGAGCCAGGCGGTCAGCCCGCCCGGCGGCGGCCAGACCGTCTACATCAACACCTGGGCACTGGGCCGGCTGAACGCGAAGGCGACGCGCACGTTCACGTGGACGGTCGTACCGGTGAAGAGCGGCTCGCACGACGTGCACCTGACGGTCGCCGCGGGGCTCGCCGGAAACGCCCGGGCGACGCTTGCGCGGGGAGGCGCCGTCACCCGCTCGTTTGCCGCCAAGATCGCCGCATTGCCGCCGTCTCGCCACGTCGACCCGGAAACCGGCCGCGTCGTCGAAGGTACGTTCTCCGCGATTCCCTAGACCAGCGCGGGCCTGCGTGCGGCTGGTCGCGCGTACGATCCCGGCCCCTGCGGTCCCGTGCCGAGTACGAGCAAGCGGGCCCGACCGCGTCGAGCGTCGGTTTGGCCCGCTGTCCAATCGGGCGCCCGGCGGTTTTGCCAGGCGGTGATGTCATCGAGCGTGCTGGGCATTACGATTGCGTTCGGCTTTCCGCCCCATCTCGCCCGATTGTCTTAGGAGGAATCGACCCCGCTCATGCCAAGGACTCGTCAGCAGAACGTCACCGCCGCGCAGTGGAGCCCCAACGGAAGCGCGCTGGGCTCGCCGGACTTGACCGTCGCCGGCAACCAGGTGTTCGGTGAGAACGTCTTCTCGCCGAGCGTGCAGCGCCACCGCCTGCCCAAGCACGTCTACAAGGCGCTGGCGCGGACGCTCGCACGAGGCGAGGCGCTGGACACGTCGCTGGCCGACGCCGTGGCGCAGGCGATGCGCGAGTGGGCGATGGAGAAAGGCGCCACGCACTACACGCACTGGTTTCAGCCGCTGACCGGCTCGACGGCGGAGAAGCACGACTCCTTCTACGAGCCAGGCGGCGACGGCACCGCGATCGCGGAGTTCTCCGGCAAGGAGCTGATCCAGGGCGAGCCGGACGCCTCCTCCTTCCCGACTGGCGGCATCCGCGCGACCTTCGAGGCGCGCGGCTACACGGCGTGGGACCCGACGTCGCCGGCGTTCATCCTCGAGAACCCCAACGGCGCGCTGCTGTGCATCCCGACGGCCTTCACCTCCTGGACGGGCGAGGCGCTCGACCACAAGATCCCGCTGCTGCGCTCGATGGACGCCCTGTCCGGCGCCGCCGTGCGCGCGCTCGAGAAGCTCGGGGTCGACGACGCGGCGCGCGTATTCACGACGACCGGCTGCGA
>DATHJQ010000153.1:0-6978 GCA_035286505.1 Solirubrobacteraceae bacterium
GACGGCTACGACCTGCCGCTGACAGCCGCGGTCAGCGAGGCCATCAGCGTGCCCGTGATCGCCTCGGGCGGCGCCGGCGAGCTCGAGCACCTCGCCGACGCGCTGCGCGCCGGCGCTGACGCGGCGCTGTGCGCGTCGATCTTCCACTACGGCCGGCACACGATCGCGCAGGCCAAGTCGCACCTGGCGGCGGCGGGCATTCCCGTGCGGATCGGTTGAGGGCCGGCGACGTCGCGGAGGCCAGCGTGAGCCAGCGCCAGCACACGGGCGAGGCGGCGCTGCAGGCGCTGCCCGAGCTGCCGGGAGGCCGCGAGCTGCTCGCCGCGGCGCAGCGGCGTGAGGACGTCGAGCTGGTCGGCGGCGCCGTGCGCGACGTGCTGCTCGGCGGGACGCCGCGCGAGCTCGATGTCAGCGTGGACGGCAGCGCAGAGACATTCGCCGAGGAGGTCGTCTCGATTTTCTATGACCGCTTCGCGGAGGATGGCGTGCGTGCCGCGGTGCAGTCGCACGAGCGCTTCGGCACGGCTGTCGTTCGCCTCGACGGCGCGCGGATCGACGTGGCGGCGCGTCGCGCGGAGTCCTACGCCGTGCCCGGCGCGCTGCCGGACGTGCGCGCGGGCACGCCCGAGCAGGACCTGCAGCGCCGCGACTTCACCGTCAACGCGATCGCCGTGTCGCTCGGCGGCGTACGCCGCGGCGAGTTGCGCGCGGCGCCGCACGCGCTGGAGGACCTGGCGGCGTCGCGTCTGCGCGTGCTGCACGACGCCAGCTTCACAGACGATCCCACGCGCCTGCTGCGCCTCGCGCGCTACCGCGCGCGGCTGCGTTTCGAGCCCGACGAGCACACCGCGCGTCTGGCCGCCGAGGCGATCGCGGCAGGCGCGCTGGCGACGGTGTCGCAGGCGCGCATCGGCGCGGAGCTGCGCCTGGCGCTCGTCGAGTCCGACGCGGTGGGTGCGCTTGAGTCGCTGCAGCGGCTCGGCGTGCTCTCGGCGCTGCACGAGGCGATCGAGCTCGACGCGCCGCTGGCGCGCGCGGCGCTCGCCGCGCTGCCGGCGGAAGCGGCCGCCTGGCCGGACGTGCTGCTGTTGGCCTCGCTGCTCCTGCCCGCCCACGACTACGACACGACCGACTACGAGACGCGCTTGCGCGCGCTGCTCGACGGCTATGAGATTCCCGCGGCCGAGCGCGAGCGAACGGTGCACAGCGCGATCCTCGCGCCGCGCATCGCCGAGCGCCTGCAGCGCGCGCGCACGCCGTCGCAGGTCTATGAGATCGCCCACGACGCGCCGCTGGAGGCGGTCGCGCTCGCCGCCGCGCTGGCGCAGGCCGAGGGCAACGGCGAGGCGGCCGGCGCTGCGTTGCGCTGGCTGTCGCAGCTGCGCCACGTGCGCCTGGCGATCGACGGCGACGACCTGCTCGGCGCCGGCGTGGCCGCCGGGCCGGAGATCGGCAGGCGCCTGCGCCTGGCGCTCTCGCGCAAGCTCGACGGCGAGCTGGGCGACGGTCGCAAGGCGGAGCTCAGCGCCGCGCTGGAGGACCTGTGAACGCCGCACCGGGGCCGGGCGCGACCGGCGCATTCGCGCAGGCGCGCGTGACCGAGCACGCCGAGGGCTTCGCCTGCGAGCTGCCGGGCGGCGCCCGGGCGCTGTTCAGCTCACGCGCGCACGCCAACCTGTCCATCCAGACGGGCGACGGCCACGAGCACGGCCGCCGGGCCCGCGACTGCCTGTGCGAGAGCCTCGGCCAACGCTGGCTGTGCGCGAGCCGCCAGGTGCACGGCGCGACCGTGCAGCGCGTGCTCGCCGTCGACGGGCGCGGGGGAGAGCCAGTCGCGATCGACGCCGACGGCCATGCCACGAGCGTGCGCGGCATCGGCGCGATGGTGCTGACGGCCGACTGCCTGCCGGTTGCGCTCGCGAGCGACGGCGCCGTGGCGATGCTGCACGCCGGCTGGCGCGGGCTGGCGGCTGGCGTGCTGGAGGAGGGCGTGCGCGCATTGCGCCATGTCGGCGGCGACGGCGCGATCGTCGCGGTCGTCGGGCCGGGCGCCGGGGCGTGCTGCTATGAGGTCGGGCCCGAGGTGCACGCGACGTTCGGCGCATCCGTGCCGGGCGTGCAGAGCATCGACCTGCGCGCGATCGCGCGCGATCGGCTGCTTGGCGCCGGCGTCGCGCAGGTGCTCGACGCGCGCGCGTGCACGATCTGCGACGCGCGCTTCTTCTCGCACCGGCGCGAAGGCTCGCGTGCCGGGCGCCAGGCGGGAGTCGCGTGGCTCAGCTGATCTCCGGGCTGTCCGCGCAGCGCATCCGTGAGAACGTGGCGCGCGTGCGCGAGCAGATCGACGCCGCGCGCCGGCTTGCGCCGCAGCGCGCCGTCGACGCGCCGGCGCAGGTCGAGCTGCTGGCGGCGATCAAGTACGTCGCCGCCGACGACCTGCCGCTGCTGGCCGAGGCGGGCATTTCGCTGGTCGGTGAGAACCGCGCGCAGGAGCTCATCGCCAAGCACGCGGCGCACGGCGAGCTGTTCGAGTGGGATTTCATCGGTCAGCTGCAGAGCAGGCGCGTGCGCGAAATCGTGCCCTGCGCGCGCCTGATCCACTCGGTCGCCTCCGAGTCGGCGCTGCGCGAGCTTGCGCGCCACCGCGAGAGCGCGCGCGCTGGCCTGCGCATCCTGATCGAGGTCAACGTCGCCGGCGAGCCCGGCAAGGCGGGCGTCGCGCCCGAGCAGCTCGGCGCGTTCATCGAGCGATCGCCCGTGCCCGTCGCCGGCCTGATGACCATGCCGCCGCTGGCCGCCGCGCCGCAGGACAGCCGGCGCTGGTTCGCGGCGCTGCGCAAGCTCGCCGACGAGCATGCGCTCGAGCACCTGTCGATGGGCACGTCGCAGGACTACGTCGTCGCCGTCGAGCAGGGCGCGACTATCGTGCGAATCGGCACGAGACTGTACGATTAGGGGCCGCCCACGGACGTGTTCGCCGCGCGCCGAACGCGCGCGAATGTCTAGCATGAGCAGGGAATCCGTCCCTGCGGGCGAAAACGCACCTACACCAATGGCTTTCCGTGACTCCTGGCACAGCGCGCTCGTCTACTTCGGCCTAGCCGAGGAGTATCACGACGACTTCGACGACGCTCCGCCCGAGGCGGAGATCGAGGACCGCTACCGCGAGCGCCCCAACGTGCGCCGCCTGCGCCGGCGCCGCGACGAGTTCGACGACATCTTCGCCGACGACGAGGGCAGCGGGCGCGGCGGGCGTTCGACCACCGTGCTCAAGTCCGTCGGCGCCGCGCGCGGCAACGGCGACGTGCGCGTGCACCTGGTGATCCCCAAGTCCTTCAACGACGCGCAGCAGATCGCCGACAAGTTCAAGGACTCGATCCCCGTCATCCTCAACCTGCAGTCCTCGGAAACAGATTTGTCAAAGCGCCTGATCGACTTCGCCTCCGGCCTGACCTACGCGCTGGACGGCGGCATGCAGCGGATCGCCGACAAGGTCTTCATGCTCACGCCGCGCAACGTCGAGATCTCCGCCGAGGAGCGCGCTCGCTTGATCGAGAAGGGCTTTTTTAATCAGAGCTAGGGGGCCTGCTGGGTCCGGCCGGCCTCTAGTCTGGACCCGGTATGCAAGTTGGCTTGATCGGCGCAGGCAACATGGCTCGTGCGCTCGCGCGCGGGTGGGGCAGGCCGGTGCTGTGCGCCGATCCGCTGACCGAGCGCGCGGACGCGCTCGTCGCCGAGCTCGGCGGCGAGGCGCTGCCCGACAACGCCGCCGTGGCCCGGCGCGCCGGTCTGGTCGTGCTCTGTCACAAGCCCGCGCAGCTGCAGGACGTTGCCGGCGAAGTCGCCGAGCACGCCAAGGCCGTCGCGTCGATCCTCGCCGCCACGCCGCTGCAGGCCCTGCGCGACGCCTATCCCGGCAAGCCCGTCTACCGCTTCATCCCGTCGCTGCCCGTCGAGGTGCGCCAGGGCGCCGTCGTGCAGGCCGCTGGGCCCGAGCAGCACGCCGCCACCGACCGCGCCGTCGCCGAGCTGTTCGCCGAGCTGGGCACGCTCGTCGTGCTCGACGACTCGCTCGTCGACGTCGCCATGGGCCTCATGTCCTGCGCTCCAGCCTACGTGGCGCTCGTGGCCGAGGCGCAGGTCGACGCGGGCGTGCGCCGCGGCATCCCCGCCGCGCAGGGCGCGCAACTGGTCGTGCAGACGCTCTCCGGCACCGCCGAGCTGCTGCGCCGCCGCGACTACGACACGGTCGCGGTGCGTCGCGAGGTCTCCTCGCCCGGCGGACTGACCGCGCGCGGCGTCGACGCACTTGAGCGCGCCGGGCTGCGCGCGGCGTTCAGCGACGCGCTCGACGCCGTGCTGAAGCCGGGGCGCTGAGCGCCGTGGTCCTCGCCAGCGCGCGCACGCAGATCGCCGACTACCTGTCGACGCTGATCTACGTCTACACGCTGCTGATCATCCTCTACATCGTGCTGCAGCTGCTGTTCTCCGTCGGCGTGCGACCGCCCTACTCGCGCACGCTCGACGCCGTGCTCGGCTTCCTGCGCGACGTCTGCGAGCCCTTCCTGCGCATCTTCCGCCGCGTGCTGCCGTCCTTCGGCGGCTTTGACTTCAGCCCGATCCTCGCCATCTTCACATTGCAGATCATCAACTCGATCGTCGTCAACGACCTGATCCACGGCTAGATGGTCGATTCCACGGCCGTGTGCCGGTTTCCGGGGGTGCGGATAGTCGAGCCGGCCACGGACGCAGGCCGAAGGCCTTGGTGGTGCCAAGGCCGAGGCCGAGGACAAAGGCCGGCGAAGGCTAGACGTGCCCTCCGGCGGTGCAGGGCCGTGGAATCGACCTTCTCCTAGCGCCGATGCGTGCCGCTGGCCCATGGCTGCGCGCAGCGCTAGTGCTCGTGCTCGTCGTCGCCGCCGACCAGCTTTCCAAGCACGCCATCGAAAGCTCGCTCGTACAGGGCGAAGAGCGCAAGCTGCTGCCCGGCGTGCAGCTCGTCGACACGCGCAACAACGGCATCGCCTTCGGCTTTCTGCCCGGCAGCCACATCGCCGTCACGATCGCCATCGGCGTCGCCCTGCTGGCGCTTCTCGTCTACTTCGCGCTGCACAGCCATGCGAAGCTGATCTGGTTGCCGACCGGCATGCTCATCGGCGGCGCCGTCGGCAACGTCGTCGACCGCCTGCGCGCGGACTCGGTCACCGACTTCATCAAGCTTCCGCTCGGCTGGCCGCCCTTCAACCTCGCCGACGTGTGCATCACGCTCGGCGTCGTCATCCTGTTCCTCGTCATCGACCATTCACGACATGAACGAGCGTGACCCGGCCGAGCCCCCGAGCGAGGCCTTTCGGGTCGCCTACGAGGACGAGCACCTGCTCGTGATCGACAAGGCGCCCGGCGTCGTCGTGCATCCGGCCAAGGGGCACCGCGAGGACACGCTGTCCCAGCTGCTCGCCGGCAGCGCCGCCGGCGGCGACCCCGAGCGCGCCGGCATCGTCCATCGGCTCGATCGCGACACCTCCGGCCTGCTCGTCGTCGCGCGCTCCGAGCGAGCGCATGCGCTGCTGCAGAAGGCGCTCTCCCGGCGCGAGATCGAGCGCGAATACCTCGCGCTCGTGCACGGCTGCCCGCCCGCGCGCACCGGCACGATCGAGGCGCCGATCGGCCGCGACGCGCGCGTGCGCACGCGCATGGCCGTCGGCGGTGCGCACGCGCGCGAGGCGCGCACGCACTTCGAGCTCGACAGGGCGCTCGTCGAGCACTCGCTGCTGCGGCTGACGCTCGACACCGGCAGGACGCATCAGATCCGCGTGCACCTGCGCGCCATCGGCCACCCGGTCGCCGGCGATCCAGAATACGGCACGCCCGGCACGCTCGGACTGAAGCGCCAGTTCCTGCACGCCGCCCGCCTGGCCTTCGCGCACCCGTTCGGCGGTCAGCGCATCGAGGTTCGCTCGCCGCTGCCGGGCGACCTGCGCCAGGCGCTCGCCCGCGCCGAACGGCTATCCTGAGCGGCCAACCAGAACTTCGACCCGTCTCGGGTCAATGGTCGCGGCCCTGCCCGTGGCGACGACGTCAAGTCGCGCCTCGGGTCCGCGCCAACCGGGGCGGAAATCATCAAAATAGATAAAGGGAGAACCCGTGGCTCAGGTAGGCATCGCGGAGCTGCTGGAGGCCGGCGTCCATTTCGGTCACCAGACGCGCCGCTGGAACCCCAAGATGCGCCGCTTCATATTCGGCGAGCGTGGTGGCAACTACATCATCGACCTCGTCAAGACGTCCCCGCTGCTCGACCAGGCGCAGGCGTTCGCCTCAGAGCTCTCGCACCGTGGCGGCACCGTCCTGTTCGTCGGCACCAAGAAGCAGGCGCGCGACACCGTCAAGGAGGTCGCCGAAGCGGCCGACATGCCGTTCGTCAACCACCGCTGGCTCGGCGGACTGCTGACCAACTTCCAGACCATCAGCCTGCGCATCCGCCGCCTGCATGACCTCGAACGCTACGAGACCGAGGGCCAGCTCGCGCTGCTGCCCACGCGCGAGCGCATGGCCGCGCAATCCGATCTGGTCAAGCTCCGCGCCAACCTCGGCGGCGTCAAGAACATGCAGCGCGTTCCCGACGCCATGTTCGTCATCGACCTGAAGACCGAGGAGATCGCCGTCAAAGAGGCGCGCCGCCTGCGCATCCCCATCATCGGCCTCGTCGACACCAACTGCGATCCCGACGGCATCGACTACGTGATCCCCGGCAACGACGACGCCATACGCTCCTGCGCCCTGATCACGCAGGCCATCGGCCAGGTCGTCCAGGAGGGCCACTCGATCTTCCGCGCCGAGGAGGAGAAGGCGCGCAAGGAAGCCGAGGAACGCGCCAAGGCCGAGGCCGACGCGCGCGCCAAGCGCGAGGCCGAAGAGCAGGCCAAGCGCGATGCCGAGGAACAGGCAAAGAAAGAGGCCGAAGAGAAAGCCGCCGCGGCC
>DATHJQ010000154.1:0-2866 GCA_035286505.1 Solirubrobacteraceae bacterium
TCAACTCGTCGTCCGAGCGCTTGCGCTCGGCCTCGAAGGACTCGCACATGCGCACGAGCGTGACGTTGAGGCTGCGTTGCAGCATGGCGATTGCCTGCGCGAGCACCGCCGGCGACATGGCGAGCTCGCCTGCTGCGTCGCGCGCGACGTCGGCGGCCGCGTCGAACCAGCGCAGGCAGCGCTTGGTGACCTCGTTCAGCGGGGCGCGACGCTGAGCGGCGAGCTGGCCGAAGATGCACCACGATTCTTGGCCGACGTCACGCGCCACTTCGACCCCGTCGCCCGCCATCCACTTGGCCACGGCCACCGTCGAGAGCACGCCGACCTGCGCAAAGCTGGCCTCCACGGCGTCGTCCAGAACCACGCCGGATCGGCTCGTCCTCGCGTTCATTCCTTCGACCACGCCCTCCGTGCGCTCGATCAGCTCGTGCGCGAGGCGCCGAAGGTCGGCCGAGTGCTCCTGCGGCGCCTCATGTGAGCTTGCTGCCTGCGGCGTGCGTGCATCTCCTGCTTGCCGGCCCGACTCTCGATTTAGCATGGATCGAACGTCGGAGCGACTTATTACGCTTGACACACGAAAACCGCCGTGCGCAGGACAAATGTTCGAGGGCGGCTGCAAGGCCGCGTGCAAGCGCGGTGCGAGGCTGGTGCCTAGACGGTTGCGGCGGTCGCTTCGGCGACGACGTTAGAGCCGTGCCCGTCCGCGGCCGGCACATGGCTCATCGCGTGCTCGGCCAGCGCGGTGATCGTCAGCGACGGGTTCACGCCGACGTTGGCCGGGATCGCCGAGCCGTCGCAGACGAGCAGGTTTTCGTAGCCGAACACGCGCTGGCGGGCGTCGACGACGCCTTGGGAGGGGTCGGGCGCGATCACGGCACCGCCGAGGATGTGGGCGGTGGTGGGGATGTTGAACAGCGCCTCCGTGACCGAGCTCTGGGCGATCCCGCCCGTGCGCTTGGCGAACCACTTGGCCGTCTCGTTGGCGATCGGGATGAACGTCGGGTTGGGTCGCTCGGGGTCCTGTTCGGTGCTCAGCCAGAACGAGCCGAACGGTCCTTTGCGCGGGCGCAGCGCGATCGCGTTGTCGAGCGTCTGCATCACGAGGATGATGATCGTGCGCCGCGACCAGTGTTTGGGAAACATCACCTGCAGCAGCCGCTTGGGGTGCAGCAGCACCTGCGCGAACAGCTTCAACGGTCGCGTCACGCGTGTGCCGTCGCCGACCAGCAGGGTGTTCAGGCGGTGCATCGAGTCGCCGTCGTCGCCGTAGGTGACCGTCTCGATGTGCGTGTTCGCATCGGGATAGATCGAGGAGGTGAGGGCGACGCGCTTGGAGAGGTCGTCGGGATAGTCCTCGGGCACGGTCACGGCGAGGATCGACTCCGAGTTCGTGCGCACCAGCTCGCCCAATCGGTTGGAGATGCGCGGCAGCGAGCCGCCCAGGCGGCAGCGCGCGAGCAGCTTGTTCGTGCCCAGCGGGCCGGCGGAGACGACGACGCCGCGGGCTCGCTGCACGCGGCGGTCCTTGCGCAGCCAGGCGCCCGAGCGCACGCTTTCCACCTCATAGCCCTCGGCGCCGTCGGCAGATCCGATCGGTCGGATGTCGACGACGGTACGTTCGGCCATCACGCGCGCGCCGCGCTTCTCGGCGAGGTACAGATAGTTCTTGACGAGCGTGTTCTTGGAGCCGTGGGGGCAGCCGACCATGCAACGACCGCACAGGCGACAGCCCGTGCGGTCCGGTCCCTCGCCGCCGAAGAACGGGTCCGCCACCGTCTTGCCGGGCTCGCCGAAGTAGACGCCGACGGGCGTCTTTTTGTACGTGTCGCCGACGCCCAACTCCTCGCCGAGCTCGCGCAAGAGCTGGTCGGCGGGGTCGTCGTGGGGGTTCTGCACGACGCCGAGCATCCGTTGAGCTTCGGAGTAGTGGGGCGCCAGCGCGCGCTCCCAGTCCTGCATCTCGGCCCACTGGCGATCTTCGAAGAAGGCCTGGGGCGGCACATACAGCGTGTTGGCGTAGCCGAGGCTGCCGCCGCCGACGCCGCAGCCCGAGACGACCGAGACGTCGCGGAAGGTCGTCATGCGGAAGATGCCCTTCATGCCGAGCATCGGGTTCCAGAAGTAGCGCTTGAGGTCGGCCGTCGTCTTCGGCAGCTCATCGTCGGCGAAGCGCCGCCCGCACTCCAGCACGCCGACCGAATGGCCTTTTTCGGACAGGCGCAGCGCCGACACGCTGCCGCCGAAGCCAGAGCCGATAACCAGCCAGTCGAAGTCGAAGCTGTCGCTTTGCCGATCCATGGTCGCGAGCGCCGCTTCGCCCGAAGGGCGTCCCCCGGCGCTTGCCCGGATCCTACCGGCTGCGCTGGCCGCCTGGCCAAACCGGCCCGCCGGCGCGAGCTCCTGGCGCTGCACGCCGGGCGGGCGCGGGCAGCGGTTTGTCGCAGCGCCCGCGTGGGTAGGGCCTGTGCACGTCGTCACTTCAACGCGGGAGGAAACCATGGTTAGAGGCCTGCTCGGTCTGCTCATCGTCATCGCAATCGTGCTGTTTCTCGTGAAAGTCGCCGTCGTCGGCGGAATCGTCGGCGCGATCGCGCTGATCCTGCTGATCCTGATCGTGCTGGGGCGCGTGTAGCGCGCCGCTGCACGCCCTTATCGGGCGGGCGCTCAACCTCGCTATATTCCGTGAAGTAATGGCGGTCCAGAGGCTGCGAAATCGGCCGTGCGGCGGTCGCTATGGGGACATCGTGCAGGCGATCGGCAACACGCCGCTCGTCGAGCTCAAGCGCCTGAGCCCGAAACCGGGCGTCCGCATCTGGGCGAAGATGGAATCGGCGAACCCGACCGGCTCGGTCAAGGATCGTGTCGC
>DATHJQ010000155.1:0-2800 GCA_035286505.1 Solirubrobacteraceae bacterium
CTGCTGCGCGCGCGGCGCAGCGCCCGAACGGGTTGGTTGCCGAGCACTCGCTGCGCTCGGGGAGGGCGACTTGGCGGTCGTCGTGCGGCGCCCGCCCGTCGAGCGCCGCGCGCCGGTCTCGCTCACGCCGCGCTGTACGCCGCTCGGCGCCGCAGCCGAGGCCGGCGCCGCGCGACCCGTGCCGCTGCTCGCGCCTCTATGGGCCCGACCCGCCGCGGCCGCGCGCGTTGAGCGCGTCGACTTGCGAGCACTCGCGGCGACTGCCGCGCGCGCCTCGCGCGGCGCGTTGGCGAGGATCACGCCGGCGCTGCCCAGACGCTCGCGCACGCCGCGTCGCTTCGCGCCGGCTGCGCGGCCAGTGGCGAGCGCCCCGGCGACGCCGCCACCGGCGGCGCCTGCGGCAACAGGCAGGACCCCGCTGCGGCGCGCCGCGCCGCTCAGCTTGCGTCGAGCGGCACCCAGCGGGCCGCCTGCAGGTGCGCCCAGCGCTCCGGCCGCACGCCCGGCGCTTGCACCGAGCGAGGGGATTCCCTCAAGCGCGGCCGTGCGCAGGCGCGCGTGTGCCGCCCGCACACGGTCGGTGCCGGGCATCGTGCCCTGGCCCGCCGACCCGGCCGACCCAGCGCCGGAGCTCGCCGCGCCGAACAGGTGGCGCAGCTCGCCGAGCAGCATCAGCGGCAGCTTCACGGCGATCGCAAAGGTGATGAGCCCGGCGAAGGCCGCCGCAACGTGGCCCGGAACCCCGCCTGCGCCGCCGGTAAAGCTCGTCGCGTCGAGACACAGCGCCCCGGCCGTCGCAAACAGGACGGTCCAGCCGAGCGGGACGAGCGCGATCGCGACCAGCGCGTGTGCCCAGGTGCGGGCCAGATGCGAGAGCTCGGGGATCGCCGACAGTGCGATCAGCGGCGGGCCGGCGACGATCATCACCGCGAGCAGCACGGTCAGAAGCACCTGCGCCGCGAACAGACCGGCGGCGAACAGAACGCCGACGATCACCAGCAGAGCGCCGAAGACGCCCCCGGCGCCGCTGAGCAGCGCCCCCCCGAACAGGACGCCGATGATGCGCTGCAGGCCGCTTGCGACCACCGGGAAGCCGAGCACCGCGTGCGTGAGCGTGTTCGTTGCTGCGACCGCCTGCTCGATCACCCAGCGGTAGGAGACGAGCACGAACGTCACCCACACGCTGCGACTGACGGCGGCGACCGGATGCGCCGCGCCCGTCAGTCCGACCAGCCAGTAGCGCACGGTGCCGACCGCCAGCGTGACCGGCAGCAGCATCGCGCCGAGGTAGACCATGTCGCCCTGTAGCTCGCCGACGTGCGTCCATCTGGCCGGGTCGGGCAGCGCGACGAGATGCTGGATCGTCGCCACCGTGCCGTGCGTGAGCCAGCTCGGGACGAGCGCGTGCGCGAGCGCCCCGAAGAAGCCCTTGGCGATCCCTTCGATGATGCTGTGCAGCGAAGGGAGCCCGAGGAACGCGAGCGGGGCGAGCATCGACCTACGCCACGATCCCGCTGATCGACGCGAGGATCGCGAGGCCCGCGATCGTGCGGATCGCGATGTCATGCGCGCGGCTGTGGCCGGCCATGAACATGATCCCGACGACCGCGATCACCAAGCCCATCGCGGTCCCGCCGAGCCAGACGATGTTGCCCTTGAGCTTGTCGACGAAGTTCTGCACCCCGTCGATCGGCGTCCCTTTAAACGCCCCGGCGGCGTTCAGGGCGTGCACCGTGGCGTCGGGCAGCGCCGCGAGGATCAGCGCGCCGGCCATCAGCCCGATCAACAGAGCGAGCACGAGTTGCGCCAGCAGCCTCGCCCTGGTTGGCCGCCGCGCGAGGGTTTGTCTCAGCGTGAGCGCCATCACTGGCCTCACCTCCTTGTGTTGGTTGGCGAAGCTCACGGCGAAAACGGCCCTCCCTCGGCGTCTCGCTGCACGGGTGCCGGTGCCCGGCTCGCCGGTGCTGCGGCGGTGGGCGTAGGCGCTGCCGGCGTCGTGGCGGTGTGTGTCGCTTGCTGAGCTGGGTGCCCGGCAGGTGCCCGGCGAGCGCGTCGGGGCTTCGGCGCCGTCGAGCGCTGGCGATGCCGCGCGGCGTGTCGTTGGGGGATTGGCGCGTGGTGCTCGCTCGGTCGCGCCCGAGCCGGCACACTCGCGAGCGACGGCGTCTGTGCGCGAGCCCCCGCGTGGACTTGCCGGGCGCGTGACGGTGGCGAGCTCGCTCGGTGTCCGATCAGCGCCGCCGCCACCGCGACGACGAGCCACACGGCCAACAGGGCAAGCGCCGCGAGCACCAGGCGCGGGCGCCCAGCGATGCGCGGGCGAAAGCCGCGATGCCGGCGCGGATAGACGCGTCGCCAGGCAACTGCGCTCGCGCGACCCGCGAACAGCTCATCGGCGTCGATGACGTACTCCTCGGTGGCCCGATCGCCCTCCACGTCGCCGCGGTCCGGCGCATCGAGCGACTGAGCTTCCGCCAGCTCCTCGACGGTCGGGGGGCTTGGCGGCGGTGCTGCGTCGAATGCCGGCCCGCCAGCTCCAGGCGCGCGGCGCGACTTCCTGCGCCGCGGCGCAGCGCGGACGCGATCCGATGCAGGCTCTGCGTCGGCGAGTATCCGAGCCGAGATCTCGACGTCGGAGTGCTCGCTCGCGGCAGGCCCAGCTACGGCTTGTTCCCCAGGCGGGGCGGAGCCGGGAGCGGCGACATACAGCGTCACCAGCCCGTTGCGCGCCAGCTCGCTACCGACCTCCGGCTCCTGCGCGACGATCTGGCCGCGCAGCTCGGGCGCGAAGCCGAACGAG
>DATHJQ010000156.1:0-3065 GCA_035286505.1 Solirubrobacteraceae bacterium
TCGCAGTCGGTGGCACAGTCGCCGCGTGAGCCGGAGCGCCATGAGCGGCGCCCGTAAGGAGAATCCGGCAGCCGCCGATGCCCCATGACGGATGTCAGCCGAGGTCGACGGACCAGCCGTTGACAAAGCCCTCCGAGGCGACGATCTGCTGCACGACGTCGTCGGGCACGGCTGCGTCTGTCGTGACGACCATCGCGGCGAGCCGCTGGCCGGCCTTGGACGCTTCGTCTCCCGCGGTGGCGCCGCCGGGCGCGTGGCCTACGGCGGCGGAGGAGATGTTGATGCCGTGCGTACCGAAGATCGTGCCTACGCGCCCGATCATCCCCGGCAGGTCCTCGTAGCGGAACACTGTCACATGCCGCTCGAGCTCGATCGTCAGCCGCCGGCCCTGCACCTCGACGAGATGCGGGTCCTGCTTGGGGCCGATGCCGGTCCCGGCCACGGCCACGCGGTCCTCCCCGGCGACGACGGTCACGCGGATCAGCTCGTTGAAGTCCTGCGCCTCGGAGACGGACTTCTCCTCGACGACGATCCCGCGCTCCTCGGCGATGCTCGGCGCGTTCACGGGATTGACCTGCTCCTCGGTGCGGCCCTGGAGCGCGCCGCCGATCACGGCGAGCGTCAGCAGGCGCGTGTCGAACTCGGCGATCCGTCCCAGGAAGGCGGCCTCGATGCGCTCGACGGAGCTGCCCTCGGCGAGCGCCATGGCCAGGCGTCCCAGCTGACGGGCCATCGGCAAAAACGGGCCCAGCACCTGCATGTCCTCCGCGCCGATCGAGGGGATGTTGACGGCCGTGGAGACGACGCCGCCGGTGAGCGCGGCGACGACCTGCTCGGCGCTCTGATAGCCGGCTCGATCGGTCGCCTCGGCGGTGGAGGCGCCGAGATGTGGTGTGACGACGACGTTGGGATAGCCGTCGAACAGCGGGTAGTCGACCATCGGCTCAGACGGGAAGACGTCGAGCGCCGCGCCGCCGACCTTGCCGGAGTCCAGCGCGTCCTTCAGCGCGGCGTCGTCTATCAGCCCGCCACGCGCGACGTTGAGCACGCGCACGCCGTCGCGCATCTTGGCGAAGGCCTGCGCGTTGAGCCAGCCTTCGGTCTCGGGCGTCTTTGGCAGGTGCACGGTGATGAAGTCGGCCTGCGCGTAGATCTCGTCCGAGTCGGCGGCCTTCTCGACGCCGAGCTCGCGGTAGCGCTCGGCGCTTACGAACGGGTCGAAGGCGAGCACGCGCATGTTGAAGGCGCGCGCGCGCTGGGCGACGAGCTGGCCGATGCGACCGAAGCCGACGATGCCGAGCGTCTTCTCGTAGAGCTCGACGCCAGAGTACTTCGAGCGGTCCCATTTGCCTTCGAGCAGCGATTGGTGCGCCTGCGGGATGTTGCGCGCGAGCGCGAGCAGCAACGCCATCGTGTGCTCGGCTGCGGTCACGACGTTGGACTGCGGCGCGTTGGCCACGACGATGCCCCGCTTGGTCGCGGCATCGACGTCGACGTTGTCGACGCCAACGCCGGCGCGGCCGATCACGCGCAGCCGCTCGCCCTTGTCGATCAGCTCGGCGGTCATCTTGGTGGCCGAGCGGATCAGGATGCCGTGGTAGTCGCCGATGCGCTCGGCCAGCTCGCCGTCCTTCCAGTCGACGCCGACGTCGACGTCGAAGTGCTCGCGCAACAGGTCGACGCCCGAGTCGCCGATCTTCTCCTTGACGAGCACCTTCAAGCGGCCGTTGTCGGCTGCGTCCGCAGCGCTCATGCCGCCATCCTCTCGACGAGCCAGTCGATGCACGCGGTCAGCGCCTGCACGTCGCCGGGCTCGACCGCCGGGAACATGCCGATGCGCAACTGGTTTCGCCCGAGCTTGCGGTAGGGCTCGACGTCGACGACGCCGTTGGCGCGCAGCGTCTTGGCGATCGCGGCCGCGTCGACGTCGTCGGCGAAGTCGATCGTGCCGACGACCAGCGAGCGCTTGGCGGGGTCCGCGACGAACGGCGTCGTGTAGCTGCTGCGCTCGGCCCAGCCGTAGAGAAGCTCGGAGGACTCGCTTGTGCGCCGCACGCACCAGTCCAGCCCGCCGCCGTCGAGCATCCAGCGAATCTGCTCGGCCAGCAGGAACAGCGTGCCGACGGCGGGCGTGTTGTAGGTCTGATCTTTGAGCGAGTTATCCAGCGCCGTCTGCAGCGACAGGAATGCAGGAATCCAGCGTTCGCAGCCGTCGAGCTCTGCGATGCGCTGCTGCGCGGCCGGGCTGAGCAGGGCCAGCCACAGCCCGCCGTCGGCGGCGAAGCTCTTCTGCGGCGCGAAGTAGTAGACGTCGGTCTGCGAGACGTCGACGGGCAGCCCGCCGGCGCCGGAGGTCGCGTCGATCAGCACGAGCGCATCGCCGGCGTCGGCAGGGCGCACGATCGGCGTCATCACGCCGGTGGACGTCTCGTTGTGCGCCCACGCGACCACGTCGGCACCGGACTCGGCCGCGGCGTGACCGACGGCCGCTGGATCGGGCGCGTCGCCCGGCTCGGCGGAGACGACGACCGGGTCGGCGAGAAACGGCGCGCCGTCGCAGACGGTGGCGAACTTCTGTGAGAACTCGCCGAAGGCCAGGTGGGCGGAGCGTTCGCGGATCACGCCGCAGGCCGCCGCGTCCCAGAAGCACGTGGTGCCGCCGTTTCCGAGCGCCAGCTCGTAGCCGTCGGGCGCCGAGAACAGCTCGCGCAGACCGGCGCGGATCTCACCGACGAGCGCCTTTACGGGCTTTTGGCGGTGGGAGGTGCCCATCACCTTCGCGCCCTCGCCGGCCAGCGCCGCGAGCGTTTCGGGGCGAACCTTCGAGGGGCCGCAGCCGAAGCGTCCGTCGACCGGCTTGAGCTCGTCGGGAATGACCAGTTGCGTCTCTGCTGTGGTGCTGCTGCTCGGCGACATGTGGGGCTCCTCGCTGGTCGGACCTCGAGAGGATTCGATGATCTGAGGTGCCCAGGCGCGCGGCTTGCCTACTCGTCGCTTCCCGGTGGTTGACTCCACCTCAGCGCCAGTCGCGACGACGTGGCCGAGTGTAGCGAACGCCGGCGAGG